>CAZKIR010000027.1:0-17299 GCA_964552835.1 uncultured Bacteroidales bacterium | reverse complement strand
CATCGCGTCGTTCGTGATATTGAAATCAAATGAGGTTTGGGTCTCCGTTGCCGCTATGGTAGCGGTGCCAGAGGCCAGTGTAAAGTCTGTTCCGCCGCCGGTTGCCGTGCCGTTCGTTACAGCATAATCCACTGTCGTGGGATTGCTTGGGTCGGCCGTGTTGATCTCGATGAACACGGTTTTCAGGGTCACGTTTTCCGAGTTTCCGGTGCTGTCTGTTTGGAACTGGATTTTTCGTGGGTTGTCATTATCGTTTATCGTGAACGTATGGGTGGTGTATGAGCCCAGGTTTACTTGCCCGCTCGGGTTTGAAATGCTTATTTCAACCGTTTCATCACTTTCTTCCGACCCATCGTCTTGTAAACTAATGGATAGGTTCGTGGCAGTTTGCCCGGCCGTTATCGTGGCGGTTCCGTTGGCGAGGGTGTAGTCCGTTCCTGCCCCGCTCGCGTCGCCACCTGTTACCGCGTAATCGATGGTAATGTCTTCATCAAGTGAAAGGTTCAAGGAGATTTCAATGTCCGCGGTTCCCGCGCCTTCGGAAGCACTCGAAACCGTGTCAGTGAATTGGATAACCGGGCGAACGGCCGCGAAGGTTACATGATCCCCTGCCAGAAGGTTTACACCATCTACCTGATAGATGGAATCAGCGAGGCTCATGGCATATTTCGTGGCCCCGTTGGCAAAATTCCCATCTTCGTCCACCAAGGCAACATAATACGTGTATCCAGAGGGTTTGTTTGGCAATCGTGCCGTATCCAGTGAAAGGGTCAGGTTTCCAAGATCACCTGTCTCGTCAATTCTCCACTCGCGTGCGATTCTCCTGATATTGTTCCCGGAATTAGGTGCGTCAGTGGTTGTCCAGGATGCAATACTGCCCCCGTCGTGCCCGAATATCAAGTATTCTCCATTATCTAACCCGCTGGCATTCGAAAGGGTGAATATGTTGGCCGATTTGGCCGCCGTATGGAAATTGTCGTTATCTTCTTTTCCGATACCTGCCACGTTTTCTCCATGATTTTGTTCATAATCATATAAATCATCCGAGATGGTTATGCCATATTTAGTAGCCAGGTAATTATCCAGGATTTTTCTTTGGGCCGTGTTCAGGTTAAAATTGTAAATGATGAGTTCGGCTACATCGGCTTCAATGTATTCTGCCCCCGCGGGGTAACGGCCAATGTACAATTGATTGCTTGGCAGGGAAATATTCGCACTGTTCCTTTGTGCCACCAGGCTTCCGTTTCGATAAGTTTGCATGCCATTGGTGGCATTGGCCGTATATTTAGCTATGCCCAGGTTCCATTCTTCCAGCACGAAACCATCTTCCAGGCCATTTCCGGTGTCCCCGTCATTGCTGATAATGAAATTATCGGTTTCGGTGATATTGCCCCATGGGTACACCACGTACCCGCTCGACTGGAGGCGTAGCAGGGAGCGGTAGGTGCCACCGGAAGGTGCCTTGGTTACTACCGCGAAAGTGAACTCAACCCCGCCTGGGCCTGTATAAGGGCTGGTAAAGTAGTCATCCGTTCCATCGAAACGAAGTATTGGTTTCCCGTTTACCTCGTCGGTTTGGTAAGTAGGACGATGGCCACCGCTTGCTTGCGCGTGGTTGCTGTTACCTGATGTATCCTGCCATTCGCTCACGAGATCCCCATCGTTCAATCCCTCGAGCAAGTCGGCCTGCAACCATAAAACATTGCTGTTCGCGGCACCAATGCCCCCTGGCCCCACGTATCCCTCGTAGTCATTGTCTTGTATGGTAAAGGTGTGCACCGTGTTTGTCCCCATGGTGGCATTTGTCTGGTTCGAGAGCGTTATTTCGATGGTTTCATCTAATTCAACCCGCCCGTCATCTACGATCACGGCACTAATATTGGCCGAGGTATTCCCTGCCGGAACGGTAAGGGTACCATTGGCCAAGGTATAATCCGCGGCTGAGGTGGCAGTACCGCCGGTTACTGCATAGTCAACCGTGATGTCCAGTCCTGAGGCAGCCGTTAAACCAACTTCGAAGTTAACCGGGGAAGTGCCTTCATTACCTGAAGAAGCCGTTGTGGAAAACTGTATGCTGGGCTGGTCGTCATTGTCCGTGATGTTGTAGGTGTAGCTTGTTTTGGTGCCAAGGTTGGCATCGGTTGGGTTGGAAAGCCCGATAATGATGGTTTCATTATCTTCATCAATGGCATCATCAATAATATTAAAAGAAAAGAAAGTACTCGGATTCCCCGCGTTGATGGTGGCCGTACCGGCTGTAAAGGAGTAATCTTCTCCATTGCCCGTTGCCGTTCCCCCGGTAACATCGTATTGGACGGTTAAATCGTTTACCGTATCTATGTTGTTTGTCTCGATCGTGACGTTTACCAGTGTTATATCTTCGTTTCTCGTTACACTGGTCGTGGAAAATTCCACTTTTCTCGGGTTGTCATCATCGTTTATCGTGTAGGTGAAAAGTGAATCGGCACCAAGCTCCACGCCGTTCGATGGGTTGAACAACCGGAGGGTAATGGTTTCATCGGTTTCAACGTGAATATCGTTCGCGATGTCGGGGCTAATAAAAGCAGAGGAAGTACCTGCCGGGATGGATACCGTGCCATCTGAAAGGGTGTAATCATCGCCCGCGGTGGCCGTGCCGCCTGTTACTTCATATTGTACGGTCACGCTTTCGTTCAAGGAATAATTTAATGAAACTTCAATATTTGCAGGTGAAATGGGTTCGAAATCGTTCAAGGAGGTATCGGTAAACTGGACAACCGGCTTATAGATCGCGATGGCCACGTGATCCCCGTCATTGATATCAACTGTTGAAGCTTCGTAATAGCCATTGTTTAAGGTCATGGGATGAATGGTCGCCCCGGCGTTAAAGTCTCCATCCTGATCAACAAGCATTGCATAATGATCGAAACCAGCTGGTTTCGAGGGTAGTGAACTCGTGTCTATTCCAATTGTTATGGTCCCGATATTCCCGGTTTCATCCATTCGCCATTCCCTGGCCAACCTTTTGATGTTCGTGCCCCCGTTGGGTGTTTCTGAAGTGGCCCAGGTGGCCTTTGAAGCGTTATCGTGCCCGAGCAACAAGTAATCGCCATTATCCAGGCTGCTGGCATTTTTTAGCCGCAAAATCCCTTCCGATTCGGTTGCCGTGTGGTAATTCAAGGCATCTTCCCGGCCTATACCGGCCAAACCGTTCGGGTGGTCTGTATCATAAGCATACTTGTCATTGCTTATGGAAATGTTGTATCTGGCAGATAAATAATTTTCAATGATGGTCCGTTGGGCCGCGTTTATATACCTGTTGTAATAAATGATTTCAGCAATATCCCCGTCAAACATGCCAAAGTTGTTATGACCACCAATGACCATACCTGATTCAGAAGTAAAATCAGAGGTATGTTTGGAACCAGATGCCACTTGTGCCCCATCCCCAAACAAATATTGGCCATCGCCTGCTATCAGGTCGGTTACGGCAATATGGGGGTTGCCGTCGTTAAAATCGGCGGCACTGCTAATGGTTTCGTTGCTCCATACACGATTTGCCAGCTTGTTGCTGTTCAGCCCGAAGTTCCTGTCGTTCGAAATGGCCGTGTTGGATACCGAGTCAACAACGGTGGTGAAACTCCCGTTGTTGTCGGTAGATTGATACACCACGAACAGGGAATAATTGGTCTCTTTCATGTCATCCGTCGTGATGCCCAACCAATGGTTCGAGCCATCAAAGCGTATTGCCGGTTTGCTGTTTATTTCATTGGTTTGATAAGTTGGTTGGTTGGCCCCGGTAGCCTGTAAGGCATTGTTTGGTGACGCGATGCCCGATGAATCATACCATGCACTTACATTGTCCCCGTCGTTCAGGCTGGACAAATCGTCGGCCCGTAGCCAAATCCTGTTGGTGGATGTATCGCCAACGCCTGCAGGCCCAGTTATCCCTTCAAAATCATTATCATTTATAATTACATCTATTACCTGGTTCGCACCTAGTACAACTCCCGATGGGTTTGACAGGGTAATTTCAATGTTTTCGTCCGTTTCAATATCGCTGTCATCAATAATTTCGAATTTCAAGGTATCGGATAATTCCCCGGCCTGGATAGTGAAGGTTCCACCAGCAAGGGTGTAATCCGTGCCCGTTCCGCTTGCCGATCCGCCTGTTACCGCGTAATCCACGGTCACGTCGCTGGCTTGCCCTGTGGATAGCTCGATGACGACGGACGCTGAATCAATATTCTCTGCCGTGTACTCTACCGAATCAGCAAATTGAATGGTAGAGGCATCGTTGTCCAGTATCGTGTCAGTGAATACCGTGTTGGCCCCCAGGCTCGCGTTGGTAGCCCCGGATAATGTTATTTCAATGGTTTCTGTTTCTTCGTCCAGGGCATCGTCCACGATGGTCAAATCTATCGTGTTGGAAGCATTGCCCGCGATGATGGTCAAGGTACCATTGGTCAGGGAATAGTCAACCCCGCTGTTGGTAGCATTTCCGCCAGTTATAGAATAATTTACCGTGGTGGGGTTTTCGTTGTCTATCTGATTTACTGACACTTCAATGCTGACCGGGCTAAGGCTTTCATCATGGCTGGAATCTGTTCGTGTAAACTGTATTTCACGTGTGCTTTCATCATCCACTATCGTGTACGCGTGAGACATGGTACCATCTTGAACTCCAGGGGTTTGGTTTGTTAAAGAGAGGTTAACGGTCTCATCCCCTTCGATTTCCGTGTCGTTGTTCACGCTAAAGCTGATGCTGTCAAGTGTACTTCCAGCGGAAAGTGTCAATGATCCATCCGGTAAGGTATAATCTACTCCCGAACCCGTGGCCGTACCCCCTGTAACCGAATAATCGGCTGTTACATCATAAGATAAAGCATGGTTTAATGCCACGTATACTTTTGCTGGGCTCGTGTATTCCTGGCCGCTGGAACTCGCCGTACTGTATTGGAGGACTGGCCTGATCGTGCCAATGGTTAAATACTGCCCGTTGGACAGGCTTAGGTTGGTAGCCTCGTAATAATCCCCATTCAAGGTGAGGGGATAGGGTGTGGCACCCGTCGCGAAGGTGCCATCGTCATCGATCCAGATAACATAGTCGGGATATTCAGAAGGTTTAGCGGGCAACAAGGAGGTATCAATCCCGATGGTCACTGTCCCTACCTCGTTTGTTTCATCGATTCTCCATTCCCTTGCAATTCTCCGGGAATTTGTCCCTCCATTCGGATCGTCTGTTGTTGTCCAGGTATTTATATCGCCATTGTCATGCCCGAAGAACAAGTAATCATTGTCATCTAAACTGGCCGCGTTACTGATTTTCAGGATGCCGCCAGATTGGGCCGTAGTGTGCCGGTTCGTGGCATTTACCTGCCCTATGCCCGCTAGCTCGTGCCCGTGGTTGGTTTTATAACTGTATATATCGTTGGCAATGGACAAATTATATTTTGTTGCCAGGTAATTTTCGAGGATGATTTTTTGGGCATCGTTCAAGCTTGTATTATAAATGATGATTTCTGAAATTTTTCCTTCTAGTTCGGGGTTGTTATCGCCCCAGCCACCGATGGCTGTTCCACTGTCAAGGGTATTAATCGTGGCCCCCGAGGATGAAGCTTCTGTTAATGCGGTGCCCTCGAGATAGGCTTCCGTGGCGGTCACGTTATCCCCTGCATCGTTTCTTATGGTTAATAGCCTGTAATTGCTGGTGCCAAAATTCTCGTTAAACACGCGGTTTCCGCTTACCCTCACTGAGACTTCGCCCCGTACCAGGTAACTCTCGCCTGAACCCCCATTCCTGCCCGAGTTTAGTTCCAGGAATGAACTAGTAGCCGTATTATTGTCCACCTTTCCCACGATAAAGATGGTCCGGCCTGTATTGCCCACGACCGTGCTTGGCGCTTCCATTTCATCGTTTCCATCAAAAACTACTGATGGGTAACCGTTTTGTTCATTGGTGGCGAAAACTGGTGTTCCCACGCCCGGGGCAAAATCGTTATCATTCCCGGAAGTGTCAATCCACGCGTTGACCGCATCACCATTGTTCAAGGATAAATCATGGGCACGTATCCATAGCTTGTTGTTGTTTACATCGCCCACGCCGCCTGGGCCAGTAAACCCTTCATTATCATCATCGCTTATGGTAAATGTATGGTTTTGCCGGGCCCCGAGGCTTGCATTTGATGGGTTCGAAATATCAAGAAGAATGGTTTCTTCGGTTTCTATTTCCGAATCATCTGTTAAGCTTATGCTAATCGCGGCCGAGTCTTCACCCGCGCTAAAACTTAGGGTCCCGCTCGCGAGGGAATAGTCCGTGCCCCCACCGGATGCGGTTCCCCCGGTCACGGAATAGTCTACCGTTACGGTTTTTGAAGAGGTGGAGGACAAGATGGCGTAAATGGTGGCCGGGCTAACGCTCTCCGATCCGCTTGAGGAGGACGTCGCGTATTGGACTGTTGGCCCGTCATCGTTATCGGATATGGTATAGGTATATTCTTTATTCGTGCCCAGGTTGCAGTTTGAAGGATTGGATAAGGTAATGATCACGGTTTCGTCAAATTCGTCCAGATTGTCATCACTAATCTCCAGGGTGATGGAATCTGTTGTATTGCCCGAGAAAATGGTCATCGTGCCATCTGCCAGGGTGTAGTCGGTGCCACTGCCCGTGGCAGTTCCTGTCACCGTGTAATCTACCGTGGTATTGTTCGCACCGTCCGGGGTATTGATTTCAACTTGAATTTGGACCGGGGTTTCATTCTCGTTACCACCTGAAGTTACGGAACTGAATTGAATTTTGCGCGGGTTATCGTCATCGTTAATGGTAAAGGTATGCGATGAATTCTGGCCCAGTGTAATGCCAGCCGTGGGGTTAGATATATCAATTATCACGGTTTCCGCGGTTTCTACCTCGGTATCATTGGTGACGGCCAGGGATATTTTAGCTGAAGAGGAGTCTGCCGGTATATTCAGGGTGCCCGCCCCCAGGGTGTAATCCGTGCCACCACCCGAGGCTGTGCCCCCTGAAGTAGCATATTGTACAGAAGATACAGTGGGCAAGGGGTAGTTGATACTGACTTCAATCTCGGCAGGTGTTGCCGGTTCGTTCCCGTTCGAGCTGGAAGCGGTAAATTGAACCACCGGTTCGATGATCCCGAAAGTGATGTAGGAACCGTCTTGGATATTCAGGTTATCCAGCTTGTATGATCCATTGTCCAGTTCCATGGAATATACAGTTGCCCCTGATGAAAAAGTACCGTCGTCGTCAATTATCACGGCATAAGTTGAAAATCCTGATGGCCTGGCCGGTAGCAAGGAAGTGTCTAACCTGATGGTCAGTTCGCCCAAATCCCCGGTTTCGTCCAATTTCCATTCCCTGCTGATCCTTTGCAAGCTCGTGTCAGCCGAGGGCACGTCGGTACTGGTCCAACTCGTGATATTGCCCTTGTCATGGCCGAACAGGAGGTATTCACCATCCCCCAGGTCGGAGGCATTACTTATTTTTATCATGGACGCCGATTGGGCAGCGGTATGAAGGTTTGTAGAATTTTCCCGGCCAATGCCAGCCAAATCGTAAGGATGCGTGCTTTCATGGGCATATTTATCATTTGCTATCGTAAAACCGTATTTCGCCCCGAGATAGTTTTCGATGATGATCCGTTGGGCATCGTTTAAATGGCTATTGTAAACAATGATTTCGGAAATGTTCCCTTCCAGTTCAGGGTTGTTGTTGCCCCAGCCACCGATGGCAGTTCCGTTTTCAAGGGTATTGATCGCTGCCCCTGATGATGAAGCTTCAGTCAGGCTTGTTCCTTCCAGGTATGCCTCCACCGCAGTTACGTTCGCACCAGCAGTGTTACGGACTGTAAGCAAGCGGTAGTTGGAAGTGCCAAAGCTTTCGTTAAATACCCGGTTTCCACTGACCCTCACGGCCACTTCTCCACGGATCAAGTAGCTTTCGCCACTGCCCCCTGAACGCCCGGAATTCAATTCGATAAAACTGCTTGTTGTTTCATTGGCGTTTACTTTCCCCACCACGAAAATCGTCCGTCCCACGTTGCCTGAAAGGATGCTGTTGGCCTCCATTTCATCATCCCCATCAAAGCTTACCGCGGGATATCCATTTAGCTCGTTGGTGGTAAAGATTGGGCTGCCTACCCCAGGGCCAAAATCATTGTCGTTCCCTGAAGTATCCGGCCATGCGGTAACCGTGGCCCCTTGGCTTAAGCTAAGATCGTCCGCGCGTATCCATAAGGTGTTGTTAGAAGAATCGCCCACGCCCGCCGGGCCGGAAAACCCGTTATTGTCGTTGTCATTTATCGTGAATGTATGGGCTGTTGTAGCACCCAAGCTAGCATTCACCGGGTTGGAAATATCCAGTAGAATGGTTTCTTCCAGTTCGATCAAGGTATCTTCCGCGATGCTTATATCAATGTTTGCCGAATCTTCGCCCGCGGCAAAGGTCAGGGTCCCGTTCGATAAGGTATAGTCTGTTCCGGAACCGGTTGCCGTACCGCCCGTTACCGAGTAATCAACGCTTACTTCCTTGCTTGATTCAGATGATAAACCCACGTACACGCTGGACGTGCTCACACCTTCTGAGCCACTGGAAGAAGCCTGTATGTATTGTACCGTTGGGACATTATCGTTATCCTTGATGGTGTAAGTGAACACCGTGTTCGTGTCCAGGTTGCAATTGGTGGGGTTCGATAAGGTAAGCACGAGGGTTTCATCTAACTCGTCCAGGGCATCATCAATAACTGATACCTCGAGGGTATCGGTAGTGTCGCCCGCGAATATCGTGATGGTACCCTCGCCCAGGGTGAAATCCGTACCATTCCCGGTGGCTGTTCCGGAGATTGAATAATCGGCAGAAGTATGGTTGGAGCCGTCCACGTCATTGATCTCGTAAGCAATTTTTACCAGCGTGGTGCCTTCGTCGCCACTGGCTGTATCAATGGCAAACTGGAATTTTCTCGGGTTATCGTCATCATGTATGGTATAGGTGTATTCGTTATTTTCCCCCATGGTGATCCCTTGGGTTTGGTTGGATAAACCTAGGATGATGGTTTCATCCACCTCCACGTCCACGTCATTGGTGATGGAAAGGCTAACATTCGTGCTTGTTTCACCGGCATTTATCGTGATGGAACCATCGGCCAGGGTAAAATCAACCCCCCCGCTGGTAGCCGTTCCGCCAGTAAGGGAATAATCTGCCGTAACCCTGGTGGTAAGCGGGTAATTCAAGGAAATTTCAACATTCTTGGTAGTGCTTGGTTCAAACCCCGTTTCTGAATTGCTTGAAAATTGAATGACAGGTCTTAGCGTGCCTATGGCAAGGTAATCACCATCAGAAATATCCAGGTTATGATACACGTAAACTGAATCATCCAAACTAAGCGGATATTGGGTGGCGCCGCTTGAAAAGTCCCCATCGTCATCTAACCAAACTACCCAGGAAGTGAAGCCTGTATTTGGCGAGGGCAATGAGGTCGTATCAATCGTAAGGGTAAGGGTTCCAATATCCCCTGTTTCATCCAATCTCCACTCGCGGGAGAGCCTTTGGAGGTTGGTGTCTGCACTTGGTATTTCCGTTGATGACCAGGAACTTGCCTGCCCATTATCATGCCCGAACAGTAAATATTCTGAATTATCCAGGCCACTGGCATTAGATACTTTTAAGATATTTCCTGAACGTGCCGCGGTGTGCTTATCAGAAGAACTCACTTGGCCTATACCTACAAGTTCATAGCCGTTATTGTCCTGGTAATCGTAATAATCATCGGCAATGGTAAAGCCGTACTTGGCAGCCAGGTAGTTTTCTATAATGATTCTTTGCGCGTTGCCCAATTCTGTATTGAACGTGATGATTTCCGAGATACGGCCTTCTAATTCAGGATTTGATATGCCATACCCGCCAAGGGCCGTGCTTGTCTCTGCTACATCAATTACAGCACTAGCACTTGATGCCTCGGTAAGTGCCGTTCCCTCCAGGTAAGCTTCGGTGGCGGTAACATTCGATCCAGCGGCGTTTCGCAGGGTCAATAACCGGAATTCCGATGTGCCAAACCCTTCATTAAATACCCTGTTCCCGCTTACGCGAACGGCTACCTCGCCCCTTACCAGGTAGCTTTGGCCGGAAGAACCCGAACGGCCCGAGTTGAATTCAATAAAACTTGAAGTGGATTCGTTGGCGTCCACTTTCCCCACGATAAAAATGGTTTTTCCAGCGTTGCCCGAGAGTACACTCGGGGCTTCCATTTCATCATTCCCGTCAAATACTACCGAGGGATAATTGTTGATGCCGCTTTCGCTTGTGTTAAATACCGGGCTGCCCGTGCCAGGGCCAAAGTCGTTGTTGTTCCCGGAGGTATCGGGCCAGGCAGTGACCGCGTCACCATTGCCAAGGGAAAGGTCCCCTGCCCTTATCCATAATGTGTTGTTGGCCGCGTTTCCTACCCCGCTCGGGCCGGTATAGCCGCTGTTGTCATCATCGGTTATGTTAAATGTGGAAGAAGAAGTGGCCCCCAGCGTCGCGTTGGAAGGATTGGAGAGCTCCATGTTGATGGTTTCCACGTTTTCTTCTTCCGAATCGTTTGCCAGGAGAAGAATAAATGAACTTGAATCCTGGCCACTGGCAAAGTTCAAGGTGCCTTCCGTGATGCTATAATCCGTGCCGCTTCCGGTAGCGGTACCACCTGTTACAGCATAGTCTACCGTTATATCTTTTCCTGACACCTTTGAAAGGTACACGTATATTCTCGCGGTATCTATTGCTTCGGAACCGTTGAAGGTCGCGCTAGTGAATTGCACCGTGGGCGCATCGTCATTGTCGAGGATCGTATCCGTGAATACGGTTTTCGTGCCTAGGTTCGCGTTTGATGGGTTTGAAAGGGTCACCACGACGGTTTCTATGTCTTCGTCCAGGTTATCATCTATCACGGAGAGGGATATCTCGCCCGTGGTATCGCCCGCGAACACGGTTACTGTACCGTTTGCCAGGATGTAATCCACCCCGTTGCCGCTTGCCGTTCCGGTAACCGTGTAGTCGGCCGTGGTGTGCGAACCACCGTCTGCTTGGCTAATTTCAACCGTTACTGTTACCGTGGTCGAGTCTTCCGGGTATGCTATACTGGTGTCCAGGAATTCAATTTTTCGGGTGTTATCATTGTCATGAATGGTGTAAGTATGGACGGAATCATTGCCAAGTGTTGCCTTGCTGGAAGGTCCCGAAAGGGTTAAGCGTATGGTTTCGTCTGTCTCAATGGTGGCATCGTCTGTCACGGGGATGGAAATGTTGGAAGAAGTGTTTCCCGCGCTTATGATGATTAGGCTGTCGTTCAAGGCATAATCAGTGCCGTTGCCGGTAGCCGTGCCACCGGTCGCGTGGTACTTGATGGAAACATCAAAAGAAGTGGCATAATTGAGGCTTACCGGTATACTCGCCGATGAAATGTCTTCGAGCGAGCTGGACACCGTGTCGGCAAATCGAATAACTGGCTTGACCACACCAATCGATAGCACGTTTCCATCCGCGATATCTACATTCTGCGCGATATATTCCCCGTTGTTCAAGCTGAGGGGCACTTGGGTAGCGCCAGAGGTGAAACTGCTGTCTGAATCGATCCATAACACGTAAGAGGTAAAGCCAGCGGGCTTTGACGGCAAATTAGCCGTGTCAATGGCGATGGTTACCTGGCCTACATTTCCTGTTTCACTTAGCCTCCATTCCCTTGGTATCCTGTTAATGTTCGTGTCATTACCGGGTACCTCGGTATTTGTCCAACTTGAAACGGTGCCGTTATCGTGTGCAAACAACAAGTATTCCCCGTCATCCAAATCATTCGCGTTGCTTATTTTTAAAATTTTCCCTGATCGGGCCGTGGTATGCAGGTTGGAGGCATCTTCTTGGCCAATCCCTGCCATTTCATGATAATACGTGTTGGTATAATTGTATAAACTGCCTTCGGATAGGGTAAGGCCATATTTTGTTGCTAAATAATTATCAACGATTATCCTCTGGGCGTTATTAAGTTCCGTGTTGTATACCAGTATTTCTGCAATTTTTCCTTGTAATTCTGGGTTATTGCCCCCCCATCCGCCAATGGCCGTGCCACCATTTGCCGTGTTAATTGTTGCCGGTGAAACCGAGGCTTGAGTCAGGGCCGACCCCTCCAGGTATGCTTCGGCCGCGCTCACGTTGGCCCCAGCGGCGTTTCGCACGGTCAATAACCGGTAATCAGAGGTTCCAAAGCCCTCGTTGAAAACCCTGTTTCCACTTACCCTCACGGCTACTTCGCCCCGTACCAGGTAACTTTCGCCAGCCCCTCCTGTACGGCCAGAGTTAAGCTCGATAAAGCCGCTGGTGTTTTCGTTTGCATCCACTTTTCCAACGATAAAAAGGGTCCTTCCACTGTTGCTAGTGACCACGCTATTGCCTTCCAATTCATCGTTCCCATCAAATTCAACCGCCGGGAAGCCGTTGATTTCATTCATGGCAAACACGGGCGCTCCTACCCCGCCTCCAAAATCGTTCGCGTTGCCCGAGCTATCTGCCCATGTGTTCACGGTTTGCCCATCGCTTAAGCTTAGATCATGGGCCCGTATCCATAGTGTATTATTGCTGTTATCACCTACCCCGGCAGGGCCTGTATAACCAGCGTTATCATTGTCGTTGATGGTATAAGTGTGGATCGTGTCAGTACCCATCGTGGCATTGGATGGATTTGATAAAGTAATTTCTATGGTTTCTTCCAGTTCAATCTCTGTATCATTTGTTAAGGAGAATGGAATATAGCCCTTGGAACTGTCTACCGGGATGGTTAACGTGCCATTGGACAATACATAATCAATCGCGTCGGTCGCGGTCCCCCCTGTTATCTCATAGTCCACCGTGACGGTCAATCCCGTGGGGGCTGAAAGGCTAACCAGGATAGAGTCTTCGCCCGCGGCTTCCGACCCGTTCGCAGCCGTATCGGCAAACTGGATGACCGGGTACCCATCATTGTCGGTGATGGTCAAGGTGTGTACCGTGTTCGTGTCTAGGTTCGCGTTTACCGGGTTGGATAAGGTCAGGATGATGGTCTCGTTTGATTCTTTGAGCAAGTCATTGTTGATATCGATCTCTATGGAATCGGATAATTCTCCTGCAAATACAGTTATGGTCCCCCCGGCCAAGGTATAATCTTTGCCTCCTCCTTCTGCCGTGCCGGAGATGGTATAGTCGGCACTGGTGTGTGCCCCGCCATCCACCTGACTGATTTCCACTTTCACGTACACGGGGGTACTATCTTCGGCAAAAGATGATGCCGTGGTGTCGAATTGAATTTTCCTGGTGTTATCGTTATCATTTATCAAGAAGCGGTGAACTGAATCGGCCCCTATAATGGCATTGGATGGGTTGGAAAGGGCAAAACGCACGTATTCTTCACTTTCAGAAAGAAAATCATCGGTAATGGAAAAATCAAAGCTGCCAGTCGTGTTGCCCGGGGAAATGGTTACTGAATTGCCCGTTACTTCATAATCCACCCCGCTACCTGCGGCTGATGCACTTGAAACCGAGTAGTTTACTGTCACGTCTTGGTTCACGGTGTAATTCAACCGGAGGTTTACCGTGGCTGGCGTTAAGCTCTCGATACCGGAGGATAGGGTATCGTTGAACTGGATCACGGGCCGGATCATCCCGAAGGTAATATAATCCCCGGCCGATATATCCACGTTTGAGGTCTTGTAATACCCATTTTCAAGGGTCAACCTGGCCATGGTGGAACCGGATGAAAAATCCCCGTCAGAATCCGTCCAAACCACGTAGGTTGTAAAACCTGATGGTTTTGCCGGGAGTTTCGCGGTGTCCAGGCTAATGGAAACCGTGCCCACGTTCCCTGTTTCATCCACTTTCCATTCCCTGGAAATCCTGGCCAAGTTGGTGTCGGCTCCGGGTACTTCATTGGATGTCCATGAGGCAATGGCCCCTTTATCATGGCCAAATAACAAGAATTCGTTGTCGTCCAGGTTACTGGCATTGTCTATTTTTAAAATGTCGCCTGACCCCGCGACGGTATGTATGTTTGCATTGTCAATCCGTCCAATCCCGGCTAGATCATTCGCGTATTCATCTTGGTAATCAAAATGATCGTTCGCGATCGTGAGCTTATACCTATTGGCCAGGTAGTTCTCCACGATGACGCATTGCGCGTCGTTTAGTTCCGTGTTGTACACGATAATTTCCACGATATCCCCGTTCAATTCCGCGTTGGCCCCTTCGTTGTATCCCCCGATAATCGTGCCGCCTGAATTCGTGTTGATTACAGCGGCAGAGGAAGATGATTCGCCCAGGATGTTTCCTTCCAAGTAGGCTTCCACCGCGGTCACGTTCGCGCCACTGGCATTCCGGATGGTCAAAACACGGTAATTTGAAGTGCCAAAGCCTTCGTCATACACGCGGTTACCACTTACCCTTACCGCTACTTCTCCACGGATGAGATAACTTTCACCGCTGCCCCCGGTCCTGTCCTTGTTAAATTCAATAAAACCACTATTGTTTTCATCGGCGTTTACCTTGCCCACTATAAATACGGTACGGCCAATGTTTCCTGAAAGGATATCGTCGGCGGTCATGGCATCTGATCCATCAAAACGGACCACCGGATAGTTATTTAGTTGAGAGGAATAATAAGTAGGTTGTAAGCTTCCCGTTCCCTGTGAAAAATCGGTATTATTCCCCGAGGTGTCAGGCCAGTTCGTGACCGGGTCACCATTGTTCAGGGCCAAATCGCTTGAACGTATCCAGAGCTTGTTGTTTGAACCGTCCCCAACGCCTGCCGGGCCA
This sequence comes from uncultured Bacteroidales bacterium, assembly GCA_964552835.1. GTDB lineage: Bacteria > Bacteroidota > Bacteroidia > Bacteroidales > CAYFUP01 > CAZKIR01. The sequence continues at coordinate 2,493 of CAZKIR010000027.1, read as the reverse complement.
GTAAAACCAGCGTTATCATTATCGTTGATGGTGAAAACAAGGGTATCATTTTCCCCGATTTCGGCATTTGAAGGATTATACAGTCTAATGGAAACCGTTTCCTCGTTTTCAATATCACTATCGTCAATTAGTACCGGTTGTATGTACGCGATGCTATCGCCCGCGGGTATGGTCACCGTGCCGTCAGCCAGCGTATAATCGGTGCCGCTTCCGCTGGCCGTACCTCCAATTACAGCGTATTCTGCACTGATTACCCTGCCTGCTATTTCAGAAAGGGCTACCGGTATGTTCGCGGGGGATATCCCTTCAGATGCATTGTAGGCAATGTACTGGAATTCCACGTCGGGCAAGGTGTCGTTATCTTTTATCTTGAAAGTGGCCTCCGTGTTGGCACCAAGGCTCGCGTTTTCGGGGTTAGAAAGGGTAATGATGATTGTCTCGTCATCTTCATCAAGAAGGTCGTCGTTAATAGGGATGACAAGCTTGTTCTCTCGTGTGCCAGCATATACTGTGAAAGTCCCTTCCGAAAGGGTGTAGTCCGCTCCCCCACCCGTGGCCGTTCCACTTATGGTATAATCTACCGTGGTGTGGTAGTCATTGTCCACCAGGTTTAATTCAATGACGAGGGTATCGCTGCCTATTCCTTCACCCGCGCTATCAGTAGCCGTTGCAAATTGAATGGTCCTCGCGTTATCGTCATCGTTTATCGTGAAGGAAAAGGAAGAATCGGCACCAAGGGTTAACCCCGGGGATGGTGAAAATAAACCCACCTGAATGGTTTCCTCGGCTTCTTTCAGGGTATCGTTGGTTAAATGGACCGGGATGTATTTTGCTGTATCCCCGGCTGAAAATGTTATGGGGGAAGTGCCCAGGTAATAATCCACGGTGTCTTTGGTTGCCGTGCCCCCGGTTGAATCAAAGGCAATGGTATAGTCCCTGTTGGTTTCATGGTTTAGCCTAACTTTTATTGAAACGGGTGTTACACTTTCCGGGCCGTTTGAAACAAGGGTGGGAAAATAAACCACGGGCCTGAGTATCCCGAATGTAATATAATCCCCATCTTCGATAGGGATATTATAGGAAACAAATTCGCCATCCAGCGTGTCCATCAAGTATTGAGAGGCGCCACTGGCAAAATTGCCGTCAGAATCAACCCAGGCCACCACTTCTTCAAAACCAGTGGTAAAGGCCGGGAGTAAACTTGTATCGAGCTTGATGTTGATGGTGCCCACGTCTCCTGTTTCATCTAACCGCCATTCGCGGCCAAGCCTTCTTAGGTTGGTATCATTGTTGGGCACTTCGGTACTTGTCCAGCTCGAAATGGAGGCACTGTCATGGCCAAACAAGAGGTATTCAGAGGTATCGAGGTCGCTGGCCCCACTTATTGTTGTTATCCCCGATGATTTGGCGGCCTGGTGAAAGCCCGAGGAGGGGTCTTTTCCAATCCCAGCGACATCATGATAATGGACCCCATCATAAGTGTATTTGTCGTCCGCGAGGCTTAGATTATATTTTGAAGCCAGGGAATTATCCACGATGTTTCTTTGTGCTTCATTCAGCTCGGTCGAATAGACAATGATTTCAGCGATGCGGCCCTGGAGTTCTGCATTTGAATTTCCCAGGCCACCAATGGCCGTACCACCGCTTGCCGTGTTGATACCCGCCGGGGAAGATGAAAATTCTTCTAGTTGGGTCCCTTCAAGGAAAGCCTTGGTTTCGGTAACGTTGGATCCGGTTTCATTGGTGATGGATAAAAGCCTGTAATTGGTGGTGCCAAAGGATTGGTTATAGACAATGTTTCCACTCACGCGAACCGCTACCTCGCCCCTTACCACGTAACTTTCGCCCGATGATCCTGACCTCCCGGAGTTCAACTCGATAAAGCTACTGGTTGCTTCATCAGCATCTACTTTACCAACAATGAACAGGCTCCGCCCGGTGGTACCGGTAATAACGCTCGGGGCTTCCATCTCGTCATTTCCATCAAAAACAACAGCGGGATAGCCATTGATCTCGTTGGTGGAGAATACGGGTCCATTTACACCCGGGCCAAAATCGTTATTATTGCCAGAGGTATCGGTCCATGCCGAAACTATAGCGCCATCGCTTAACCCCAAGTCATGCGCTCGTATCCATAAGACGTTGTTGTTCCCGTCTCCCACGCCTCCGGGCCCGGTAATGCCTATATTATCATCATCGTTTATCGAAAAGATGGTTGTATCCTTGCTGCCAAGGCTGGCATTGGCCGGGTTAGAAAGGGAAAGCTTGAATTTTTCTTCCCCTTCTATGGCCGTGTCATCGTATAGGGTTACCGGGATCGTGGCAGTTGTTGTGCCAGGATCCACGGTCACGGTGCTGTTTGACAGGAGGTAATCTATCCCTGCCGAGGCGGACATCGGGCTAACCGTGTAGTCAGCGGTAATGGTCAGGTCGGACGCGGATGAAAGGCTTATTTCTATATTTCCGGTGCCAGCATTTTCCGGCGCGTTATTT
>CAZKIR010000026.1:13912-17489 GCA_964552835.1 uncultured Bacteroidales bacterium | reverse complement strand
GCGGATTTTTTTTCTTTATCGTGGTAATCCGTGGGGATTCCCCGGCCATTGTCCCGGACCGTTATCGAGTTGTCTTCGTTAATAACTACTTCTATATTATCACAATATCCCCCCAGGGCTTCATCAATAGAATTGTCCAATACTTCGTACACCAGGTGGTGCAAACCTTTCTCGCTAACGTCACCGATGTACATGGCGGGCCTTTTGCGCACGGCCTCGAGCCCTTCAAGCACCTGAATATGTTCGGCAGAATATTCTCCATTGCCATTCTGGAGCCTTTCAGGTTTTTCGTTCAAGTTGTTTTCCATCTATATTACAATTTAACCGATTCTTGTTTATCCCTCATTATAAATAAACAAGAAAATATTTATTATTATTGTTTTCGATAAAAATAATATTGTCTTACCTAGCCTGTATTATCATGGGCTGGATAATTCTATACGAGGAAGTATATAATGCCTAATTCGTATAATCAATAATCCTTTCATTTTTCACCAAAAGTACAAAAAAAGCATGGAAAAATGCCGGGATCAACACTTTAATATTGTTTATTTTTCAACAAAAAATAAACACCCTTTAACAAGTATAATGTACTAATTTTAAACTAAATAACATTGGAAATCTTTCCCTTTCTGATGAAAACATTAATAAAAACTAGAAAAATATTTCATAAACTGGGCACGCTCGTACAACTGGGGATCTTCAATGTTCTTATAACTAAGCTTTCCCCTGAATTGATCAATTTTGTGGTACCCGTTCGTATCCATCCAATTTTCTAGCTCATGCAGGATATTTTTTACTTGCTTTATGCCGTTCTTGTAAAGGGTAGAACAAACTTGCGTGACTTTTGCCCCGGCCAATATAAGTTTGATGGCCGCTTCCCCGTCGTGTATACCGGTAGAAGCCGCGAAATCAGCCTTTGGCACCTTATCATATAATATCCCAGTCCATCGTAAGGGATACCGCAGGTCAGAAGGGCTACTAAAAACTTCAGCAGAAGCGATTTTCATTTTCTCTATATCAATATCTGGTTGATAGAAGCGGTTAAACAACACGAATCCAGCAATCCCCGTGGCATAAAGCCGGTTAACCAAGCCGGCCAAATTGGTAAACTGGTGCCCGAGTTTAATAGACAAGGGTAAGTTTACATGTTTCTTAAGTTCGCCCGAGATATCGAAGTACAAGTTTTCATATTCGACAGAAGGCTTATTTTTATTAGTGGGCAGAAAATAAACGTTCAACTCGATCGCGTCGGCACCGGCTTCCTGTATATTTTTCCCAAATTGGGCCCACTCGTCGGCCGAAACACAATTAATACTGGCAATAACAGGAATACTGGTTAATTCCTTGGCTTGCCTTATTAAATCAAGATAGGCATCAATCGAGTGTTCGCGGGTATAATTCCGAATATAATCGCCCGCTTCAGGATAATCACTTGAAAAGGACAATTGGCTGGATTCCATCATAATTTGTTCCTCGAAAAGGGACTTGAGCACCACAGCCCCGATCCCCATGTCTTCCAGTTCCTTAATTTTTTCCAGGGTTGAGGTAATGCCCGAGCTGCTGGCAACCAAAGGGTTTTTCACCTTAATCCCGAGGTAAGTAGTGGATAATTCGGCCATGGCATTTCATTTTATTGGTTATAAATTCTTTCCCCGAAGATAGCACTGCCTATTCTAACCATGGTGCTGCCTTCTTCGATGGCAATGGGAAAATCAGAAGACATTCCCATGCTTAATTCACGAAAATAATCCTTTTCGTTGAAAAATTCAGATTTTATCCCATCAAAAAGTCTCTTTAGACCAGAAAATTCGCCCCGCACGGTTTTTTCATCTTCCGTAAAGGTGGCCATACCCATCAAGCCAGACACCTGGATGTTTTCCATTTGCCAGAATTCTCGCGAATGTAAAATTTCTTTTAACCCTTCCTCGTTAAGCCCGAATTTAGATTCTTCTTTCGCGACATGCATTTGAAGCAGACAGGGTATAACACGGCCATGCTTGGCAGCTTCCTGGTTTATTTTTTTCAATAACTTAAACCGGTCTACTGCATGGATCAGGTGCACGAAGGGTATGATGAATTTTACCTTGTTGGTTTGCAGGTGCCCTACCATGTGCCATTCGATATCATGAGAAATAGCCTCCTGCTTTAACACCAATTCCTGTACTTTGTTTTCGCCAAAACAGACCTGCCCGGCCTGGTAGGCCAACTCGATTTTTTCAGCAGGATGATTTTTTGAGATAGCTATAATTTTTACATGCGAAGGGATTTTCTCCTGTAAGGCCGCCAAGTTTTTAGATATTGATTCCATGATGTATTCTATTATCATTTTGGGATCCCAAAAATAATAAAAAAGCCCGTGATATGGAACGGTAAAGGCATGGCATGTTGATAATATTGATTTTTTACAGGCCAAATAACATCCTTTATAATTAGTGGTATTAGATTTGTAACACGTGATACGGGTTAGGAGTATAATTATTTATATTTTTGACAACGAACCATAACTACTAATTAAACAATTTAACAGAATGAGAAAAAACAGAAAAAGGATTCCAGGGCGGTTTCAGGATTTATTCAATTACCTGAATAAAGGCAAGATGCCCGAGAAATTAATATTTTTAATTATTGGCATTGCTTCCACGGCCTGGTTTTTAGTACGGGTCATACCTAAACCCACCCGTGCCGGCTATCCCTGTATGAAAGTAGCAGCACCTTTCATGTCAAGTTTTATCTTGTACATTTTAACCCTCTCCAGTTCCATTTTCGCCTTTAAAAAAGCCCGCCAAAATTTTAAAAACGCGAAATACGTGGCAGCCTCCGGCTTACTCGTCACGGGCTTGTTCATGGGTTTGGCCAGTATGCTCAACAACAACTCGTTAAGTGTGGCCAGCACGTCTATCCTAAAATCTTACACCACGGCTACCGACTATGAACCCAACCAGCCTATTGGTATTGGAAAAGGGTTAAACCCTGGCCGGGTTGTATGGACCTGGGACCCGGATGCCACCGACGAAAATTGCCCGAACGTGGTAAACGAAGATGGGGTTTTTTCGGAGGAAGACAGCGTTTGGTTTCAAAGCAGGTATAACAATCAAGCGGTTATTGACAGCATGTTGGACAATTCCATCCGCCAATTGACCGGGAAAGCAAGCTTGCCCGGTGCCTACGAGGCTATCTTCGAATATTTTAACATTCAAAAAGGCAAAGGGGCCATATCTTATGAAACAGGAGAGATAATATTCCTGAAATTGAACAGGACATCAGCCTGGGGCGAGCCAGCGGATTGGGGCAAATATAACGCGGATTTAAGCCGTAACGACAAAGGCTGGCATCCCTTGATCTCGGAAACATCCCCCCACGTGGTTTTTTCCGTTTTACGACAATTAATTGACAGCGCGGGCATTGCCCAGGAAAATATTTACGTGGGAGATCCCATGAAGCAAGTTTACCAGGAAGATATTGATATCTGGGCAACTAAATACCCCAACGTGAAATACCTGGGTAACGATATTTTATCGAACTATAGCGATATAGACCTGGAAAACCTTAACAGGGAACCCGTTACAAAGGACGG
>CAZKIR010000026.1:0-13865 GCA_964552835.1 uncultured Bacteroidales bacterium | reverse complement strand
CAAGGATCTTTTAAATGATGGTTCAGATGAACTGTACGATATCTTAACCCAAGCGGATTACCTGATCAATATCCCTACCTTAAAAGCCCATGCAAGGGGGGGTATCACACTAGCTGCCAAAAACCATTTTGGCTCCCATACACGTGGCAGTGCAGAACACTTACACCCAGGCCTGGTTGCATCAGAAAATGATGATGCTGAAAGAACAAGTTACGGTCAATATCGAGTACTCACGGATATCATGGCAAGCCAATACCTGGGCCGCAATACCATGCTGGTTATCGTGGACGGGCTCTGGCCCAGTGACGAGGCGGTAAACCATCCAGAGAAATGGCAAATGGCCCCGTTCAATAACGACTGGGCTTCTTCTATCCTGGTCTCTCAAGACCAGGTGGCCATAGAATCCGTTTGTTTTGATATTCTCCGGACAGAATATGATGGACCAGAAATTGAGGAAAACCGCCCCAACATGGGAGCTGTTGATGATTACTTGGAACAAGCAGCCGACTGGAACAAATGGCCCGAGGGGGTGAACTACGATCCTGACAATTCAGGGAATTTCTTTACTTCTTTAGGAGTTCACGAGCACTGGAACAACGCCAAAATGAAACAATATTCAGGAAACTTGGGCAAACCAAACGGGATAGAGTTAATAACCATCCCCTCGCACCTGGCCGAGATGGAAAAAATTGTAGTTAAGGAAGCTACCATCGTGCCAACCATCGATGCCGACGAGAGCGATGCTTGTTGGGAAAAAAGCGAATGGATTGCTATTAATCAAACATGGATACCTTATGGAGAAGAATTGCCCAGTGAAGATTTTTCCGGGCATTTCAAAGTAAGCTGGAACACTGACAGCAACTTGCTTTACTTTATCGTGAAAATAAAAGATGACGTGTTTGTAGATGGCTATCAATACCCGGACGGGGATTACCCTGATTATGACATCGTGGAGGTTTTTATCGACGAGGACCGCTCGGGTGGTTTGCACGTGTTTGACGATAACCAAGACTGGGGGCCAAACGGAGAAAACGCCTTTTCATACCACATCATACCCGACCATGGGCCAAGCGGGGGCGAAACCGTCACCAATTTCGTGGTCTGCGATATTGCCGGTACTTCCTGGGGTGACAAGCAGATTCCAAATTATGCTGATCATTTCCCGGAATTCGTCCTGTCCAAATCGGGTGAGTATTATATTTGGGAGTTCTCGATGAAGGTATACGACAGCAGCTATGTTCATGATAACCCGGAAGCCTCAAGGGCCGATTTAATCCAAGAAAAACTCATGGGCCTTTCCATGGCCTATTGCGACAACGATACCCCGGAAGATGGTAGGGATCATTTCTTTGGTTCCACCTGGGTACCCGAAGAAGCGTATAACGACCATTGGAAAGACGCTACCGGCTACGGGGCAATCGTGTTAGGAGAAAACCAATCGAACGACCTAAAACCACCTGTATCCACAGCCTTGGCATTGGATACCATCACCCTCGTAAACCTCTACGAGGAATTTCATACCACTATCGAGGGTTGGTTTAGTGATCCAGATGGCCAACCCCTTACCTATAGCATAAATACAAGCGGGAATATAATAAATGCCCAATTGGATAACCAGTCATTGAGTGTTTCGGCATCTAAGAAATCCTTGTATCCCGAGAAAATTACCATAAAGGTACAAGATGGCACCCATACTTTAAGTTATCCTCTTTTGGTGCTTACCCCCGAAAATTATGCCCCCGAGAAAACCCAAGCGGCATTGGACACTATTGTTATTCAAGCCCTTGATCAAGAGCTTACATATAACTTGGAGGAATGGTTCACGGATGCGAACAGTGAAGACGCTTTGGAATTCTCTACAGAATCTAACCATTCAGCATTAGAGATTTCTGTTAACCAATCAACATTGAGTTTGACGGCCATAGGCGAGTCCAACAGGTCCATTGCCTTGACCCTCGTGGTTTCTGATGGATTAGAACAATTGAGCCACATGTTCATCGTTGAAATTGACCTGGAAACTTCCATTGCCAACCTCGTGGAAGAAATCCTCTTTTCTTGCTACCCGAACCCGGTACAATCAGGCATTGTTAACATTCAAATACAAACCATGGAAGGGATCGGCGAGAATGTTTCAATACAAATGTATGACATGAGCGGAAAACTCTTGAAAACCGAAATTTACCCGCTTGTTGGTGATAATTTCAACCAACAAATAGCAGTCAACCCGGTTCCTTCCGGCTTGTTCATCCTGAAGGTGATAAGCGGAAAATACATTTTTTCGGAGCTAATGCTTAAGAAATAAACGGAAAACAATTTATCTTTACAGCCCGTGGGAATAAAATTCCCACGGGATTTTTTAAACCATTCATAAAAACTAATTACAATGAATCGATTTTTTTTACTCCCTGTTTTTTTTGTTCTTTTAAGCTTTTCCGGGCAATCATTGGCCCTGGAACAAAACAAAGTACTTGGCGGGAATACCGTAAAAGCCGTGTACGTGGACAAGTATAATACCAAATGGTTTGGCACAAACAATGGCTTGACCCGTTATGATGGCAACAAGTGGATCACGTATTCTACGGCAATTGACACCTTGAAAATGTCAAATGACCAAATCAATGACATCGCCTACGAGCTAACTTCATATGGAGATGAATTATGGCTTGCCACCGACAGCGGCATCACGGTGATGGGCTATGACGAGGTGGATGGCATTACCTCGGCCACGGCTTATTGGAAAGAAACCACCGAAATGATCCACAACCATATCACATCAATAGCCGTCGATACCTCTTCAAACAGGTGGTTTGGCACCCCGGACGGGCTGATCGTGTACCGTGCTTATTTCTGGGATTCCGTGAGGACCTCAACCTTTGGCGGAAGTGACGGGCTGCCCAGCAATGATATAACCGGCTTGGCCATCGAGCAAGATAGCTTGTACGCGGGCACCCCGAGAGGCATTGGACGAGTGCAAGTAAAACCCGATGGGATAACCGGCGCTTCCTACTGGGGCGGAGATGCTTTTCCATGGATGCTTGGCCTGCAAAGGACCTCGGAATCCATCAATACCCTCTTTATTGACAGCAAAAAAAGGCAATGGGTAGGTACTCCAGAAGGTGCCGTGTGGCACGAGGGCATTGACGGCAAAAACGATCCCTGGGACGAACCCGTGAACGAAGAAACTGGCCTGGTAGATAATAACGTGATAGCCATAGCCGAGGATGCCGATGGGAATTTCTGGTTTGGCACTACCGCCGGCGTCAGCAAATTCGACGGAAGTAGCGTGGTGAAATCGTATACCATCGCTGATGGTCTGGCCAGCGACACGGTTTATGATATCGATTTTGATGATGACGGCAGTGTTTGGTTGGCTACCCATCATGGTGTTTCACGGTTAAAAGATGGTAGCTTTACCAACTATTATGAAGCTGAAACAACCGGTATAGAAAGACATTCCCGTTCACCCCTGAGCATGAACTTATACCCCAACCCCTTTCAGGGACAAGTAAACATCCAGTTTTACCAACCCGTGGCAGGGCAAACGAGCATTAGCCTTTACAATATTGAAGGAAAAAAGGTGGTGGATATACACCAGGGTTTCTTGCCAAAGGGACCACAAAACCTGACCTGGTCTGCTGCCAATAGCGGCGTTAATCTGGTACCGGGCATATACACCCTGGCCATACGATCAGAACAGTTTTTTGGTAGACAAAAGATGGTGATTATTCAATAAAAGGAATTTATTTTCCAATTAATAAAAAAGCCCGGAAATTATAGAATTTCCAGGCTTTTTTTTTTAATACTAATTGTTAAATACTATTCTTCCAGCGAGTGGATTAGCAAACCACTGCGCAACTTTGGTTCAAACCAGGTGGTTTTCGGGGGCATGATGTTGCCCGTGTCGGCAATGTGGATAAGTTGTTCCATGCTCACGGGATATAGGGCAAATGCAGCTTTCATTTCACCGCTGTCTACCCTTTTTTTCAGCTCGCCTAGCCCGCGAATGCCGCCCACGAAATCAATCCGCTTGGAACGCCGCAAGTCTTGAATGTCCAAGATCGGACCCAGCACCTGTTCGGTCAAGATCGTCACGTCCAAGGCACCGATCGGGTCGCTGTCATCATAGGTACCGTCTTTGGCCCCGAGCTTGTACCATTTTCCTTCCAGGTACATGGAAAACTCGTGCAACTTGGTGGGTTTATATATATCATCCCCCTTTTCTTCCACGGTAAATTTTTCCTGCAAGAGCTTGATAAACCCTTCGGGCGAGTTATTGTTTAAATCGGTAATAACGCGGTTGTAATCAATAATTTCAAGCTGTTCATCAGGAAAATGGACAGCCAGGAAATAATTGTATTCCTCGCTCCCGTCATGCGCGGGGTTGCTTTCCTGAAATTCTTTTCCCACCAAGGCTGCCGCGGCGGTACGATGGTGCCCATCGGCCACGTATGTCTTGGGCACTTCTTGCTCGAATATCCCCTTGAGCCGGTTTATCTTTTCCTTGTCTTCGATAATCCAAATATGATGGCCGATGCCATCATCAGAAGTAAAATCATACAAAGGGCTTTTGCTTATCACTTCGGATACGATCCGGTTCACTTCCTGGTGCGCCGGGTAGGTAAAAAATACCGGCTCGTAGTTCATCTTGCTTACACGGACATGGTTTTTCCGGTCTTCTTCCTTGTCGGGACGGGTCAACTCGTGCTTTTTAATATTGTCTTCAAAATAATCTGAAACGGCAGCGCAGGCTACAAGACCATATTGGGTGCGGCCGTTCATAGTTTGCGCGTACACGTAAAAGGCTTCCTCCTTGTCCTGGAAAAGGATCCCGTCTTCCACGAGCTTTTGCAAGTTTTCCTTGCCTTTTTTATATACTGCCGGATCATAATCACTTGTTCCGTCCGGAAAATCAATCTCGGGTTTCACCACGCGCAGGAAGGACAAGGGGTTGTCCTTGGCCATTTCCTTGGCTTCTTGCCGGTTTACCACGTCGTAAGGGAAAGAGGCCACCCGGGGGGCATGTTCTGCCACTGGCCGGATTGCTTTAAAAGGTTTAATATATACCATAATTTTTTACTTTTAATTAATAAAAAAGGGGAAATGAATCCCCTTTTAAACAATGAAATTTTTATCATGAATTGACTTGGAAAGTCTTATCCCCTTTTTTAAAGAACTTGATAATCTGCTTGGCAGCGGCTACACCAGCGTTAATGTTGGCTTCCACGGTTTGTGCACCCATTTTTTTCGGGGTAAAGTATACCCTGTCAGGGTACTTTTCAAGCAGCACATCCTTGCAATCCGGGGCGATATCCGAGAGATAATAAAAATCATCCCGTTCTTCAAAAATTTTCAACAAATCCTCTTCATTAACAACTTCTTTTCGGGCTGTATTTACTAATACACCATGCGCTGGCATGGACGACATTAAACTATAGTTTATCGAATCCCGTGTTTTTTCATTGCATGGAACATGCAAGGAGATAAACTGACAAATCTCGTACAGCTCGCTAGTATCGTTAATGGCCGTCACGTTATCTTTTGACATCAAATCGTTGGGCACGTATGGATCATAACCGTACACTTTCGCCCCGAAGCCATTGGCAATCTCGCCCACGTAACGCCCCACGTTCCCGTAGGCGTGAATGCCCACTTTCTTGTTCCGTATCTCGGTGCCGGAGGTGCCGTTAAATTTATTTCGGGCAAAGTAAACCATCATACCGAGGACCAGCTCGGCCACGGCATTTGAATTTTGACCGGGGGTGTTCATCACCACCACTCCTTTTTCGGTAGCCGCGTCTAAATCCACGTTGTCATAACCGGCACCAGCCCGCACGACAATTTTTAAACTATCGGCTACTTCAATCACCTCGCGGGTAATCTTGTCGCTCCGCACGATAATGGCTTCAACCCCGTTTAGTTGGGCAAGCAGTTCACTTTTATCAGAATATTTTTCCAAAACAACCACCTCGTAACCCTCGTCGGCAAATAAATCTTTAATTTGCTGAACACCACTTGGGTGAAATGGTTTTTGTGTTGCTATTAATACTTTTGGCATAGTTACTATGTTTTAAATGAGAAATTTATTTTTTTAAAGAAAACCTGTAAAATTCAATCATTACATGAATTTTACTGCAGTTTAGGCTTTTTCTTTTTCAAATTCTTGCATCGCGTTGATCAACACCTGGATGCTTTCCTTGGGCATAGCGTTGTAAATAGATGCCCGGAAACCTCCAACCGTACGATGGCCTTTTATACCAACAATGTTTTTCCCGGTAGCGTAAGCAAGAAATTCTGTCTCCAAATCTTTGTATTCCTCTTTCATCACGAAAGTAACGTTCATCAAGGAACGGTCTTCTTTATCGAGTACCGTGCCTTCAAACAACTTGTTCCGGTCAATTTCGTCGTAAAGTATCCCGGCTTTTTCCTTGTTTAATTTTTCCATGGCATCAATGCCCCCTTTTTGCTTGTACCATCTCAGGGTTTGCAGGGAGGCATAAATTGGCACCACTGGGGGTGTGTTAAACATGGAACCCTTGTCAATATGGGTTTGATAGTTCAACATGGTAGGTAAAGGCCGGTCCACTTTTCCCAAGATATCATCCTTGACAATTACAAAGGCCAATCCTGAAGGGCCGAGGTTCTTTTGGGCGCCACCGTATATAATCGCGTATTTTGAAACATCCATTGGCCGGCTAAAAATATCCGAAGACGCATCGGCCACCAGGGGCACATCCACGTCCAAATCTTTATTTAAGCGTGTACCGTAAATGGTATTATTGGTGGTCACGTGAAAGTAATCGGCATCAGCCGGTACTTCATAATCTTTTGGGATATAGGTATAATTCTTGTCTTTCGAGGAGGCAACTTCCACTACCTCGCCAAAAAATTTACCTTCTTTGATGGCTTTGGCCGACCATGAACCAGTGTTCAGGTATGCCGCTTTCTGGTTCATCAGGTTGTATGGAACCATGCAAAATTGCAAGCTCGCGCCCCCGCCCAGTAGTAAAACGGAATACCCATCGGGCACGTTTAAAAGTTCTTTAACAAGTTGTTGGGTTTCGTCCATCACCGCTTGAAATTCCTTGCTTCGGTGAGATATTTCCATTACAGAAAGCCCAATGCCATCCAAATTTTTTACTGCTTCAGCAGTCTTTTCAATTGTCCATTGGGATAAAATAGAAGGTCCCGGGTTAAAATTATGCTTTTTCATGTGATACTTAATAATTTAAGTGGTTAATATAATTATCTGTAAATCAGCTCTTAAAGCTTTAAGAGCTGACTAATGTATAAATTAATCTCCAATTTCACAACTTATCGCCCCATTAATTTTTTTAATATCTAAAAGATACCCGTCATGATAAACGGGAATTGATTTAGTAAAACCGGTTGTAAAGCAGAAGGGGATCACGTCGTCCAGGCCTTTTTCACCAAGCCGCTTTCGTTGGGCCACTTTCTCCAAATAGTTATGTAAATCTTGCCGGGCAATTCCCCATAAATCGATGGCTGCTTTGGCGGAATCACAGTCTGTATAAAAACCACCTGTATTTATCAAGCGTTCAGCTAAATCACCGGCCATCAAAGAATCCTCGAGGTTAAACCGGCCTTTCCAGCCAGCGCACAAGATCAGGACATTCCGGTGTTCTTCTACCAGCCATTTTTCCAGGGCTTCAATATTTAAAAAAGCCCCCACGGCCACGCGATAAAAATCCCTTGCTTTTTGCACGGTCTGGGTACCATTCGTGGTGCTGTACACGATGGTTTGCCCTTCAACGCGCTCCTTGGTAAAATTATAGGGGGAATTACCAAAATCCGCGAAATCTTTTACATAACCGTCCCTCTCGGCAGCCACCATGTAACCTTCTTTTTTAAAAGCCTTGGCTTCGTCAAGGGTTTCCACGGGGATCAATTTTTCTGCCCCATTTTCAAAAGCAGTACAAATAGCAGAAGTTGCCCGAAGGATATCGACTACCACGACAATTGCCTCTTTATCCTCGATCAAATCAAACAACAAGGGTGAAAAACAAACCTCGATCCACTTTTTTTCCATACAATTGTTTACACACTATTTTTTACAAATGGCAAATGTACAATTTCTGCTTTTAATTGTCGGTTTCGGATTTGAATATAAATTAATTTTCCAATTTCCTGGTATCCTGTTTTAACATAGCCCATCCCAATACCTTTCTTGAGCATGGGCGACATGGTACCAGATGTTACCTGCCCTATTTCTTGCCCATCAATGGTCACGATGGGGTAAGCTTTACGGGGAATCCCCCGGTCAACAAGTTCAAAGGCCACGAGTTTCCGTTCAACCCCATTATTTTTTTGTTCCTGGTACAAGTCTTTATCAATAAAGTCGTTTCCTTCCCTCAATTTGACCGCGAAAGCCAAGTTTGCCTCTATAGGCGAGGTCGTATCATCAATATCGTTGCCGTACAAGGGGTATCCCATCTCCACGCGCAAGGTATCGCGGGCAGCTAAACCGACTGGTTGCAGGTTATATGCTTTCCCGGCTTTCATGATAGCTTCCCACAGTTCCCCGGCATTCTTGTCCATAAAATAGAGTTCAAAGCCACCAGCCCCTGTATACCCCGTGGCCGAAACGATGACATCTGGTATCCCGGCCACGGAAGTAGTGATAAACTGAAAAGATTTAATTTCATGAAGAGTATAGTCAACGAGGGGTTGTAAAATATCATTGGCCCGGGGACCTTGCAGGGCAAACAAGCCCATCTGGTCGCTCGCGTTTTCCATGGTAACGTTCCCGGTAAGGTGTTGTTGAAACCAGTTCCAATCTTTTTCAATGTTCGCGGCGTTTACCACGAGCATGTATTTATCGGGCGAGTAATGATAAATGATTAGATCATCTACTACCCCGCCCTTCCCATTAGGTAATAAATTATATTGGGCTTTCCCGGGGGCTATTTTGCTCAAGTCATTAGTTGTTAAAGCTTGTAAAAAATCAAGGGCACCTTCCCCTTTCACCCAAAATTCGCCCATGTGCGAAACATCAAAAAGGCCGGCATTTTCGCGAACACTCACGTGCTCGTTTACAACACCAGAATATTCCAGGGGCATATTAAAACCCGCGAAAGGGGCCATCCTTGCCCCCAATTTTTCATGTACATGTCCTAAAGGTAAATTCTTCATACTATCACTTGTTTTTAGAAAATATATAACCGAAAAACCGGCTTGATTCTCATGATTCAAAACCGGTTTTTCGAGTATGTCTTATTTATTTGGTTAGTCTATTTCCCGATGATGGTAAACTCGACCCTCCGGTTTTCTTGTCGCCCTTCTTCTGTTTTGTTCGAGGCAATGGGCTCGGTAAAACCGTATCCCTTGTACTCGAGCCTATCAGCTTCAATCCCGTTCCCAATAAGGTAATTGACCACTGATTTGGCCCTTTCTTCCGATAGCTTCAAGTTAGCCTGGTACCCCCCAATATCATCCGTGTGCCCACCTATCTCGATTTTAATATTTGGGTTGTTTTTCAATACCTCCGTCACGAACCCGAGTTCAACGAAAGATTCGGGGCGCAAGGTCGCTTCACCGCTTTCGAAATAAATATTTTTCAGGATAATTTTTGAACCCACCTCGATACTTGTCAAGAAAATTTCTTTTTCAATTTCTTGATATTTTGCAGATTCCGGGATATCAAAATACTCCGAGTGAAATAGATAGCCCTTTGCAGAAACTGAAATACCATAATTCTTGCCGGCTGGCAGGGTCACGAGGAATTCACCGGTGACACTATCCGTGTAAACAGAAGATATTTCCTCGTTTTTCTCCTTGTCCATGATACTGATTTCAGCATACACGGCGGTAGAATCACCTGCATCTTTCACGGTACCTTTTAATATTGTAACATTATCCGCTTGAATTTCTAATTTTTCTTCCGAGAAAAACATGTCCTTGAGGTTCACTGAATAAAGGGCCACGTAATTATCCTCCGATTTCGTGATCATGTATTTAGGAGGCCCCATGAAAATAGCCTTGTAGAGATCAAATCCCCCCAGGCCGCCTTTCCTGTCGGAAGAAAAGTAGGCCGTACGCCCGTCTGACGAGAAAGTAATGAACACCTCGTTAGCAGGTGTATTAATGGGGTATCCCAAGTTCTCGGGGGTAGACCAAACCCCTTCTTCTTTCATGGTAGTTTTAAAAATATCATACCCGCCAATGGAACTGGGACCTTTGGAACTAAAATACAAGGTGGCCGTGCGAAAATCATAAAAAACCCCTTCCTCGTCATACACGCTATTTACAGGTGCGCCAATGTTTTCAGGTTTTTCCCACTTGTCTTGTTTTTTCTTCTTGCAATAATAGATGTCTTTTCCACCAAAAGAATTTTCCTCCTCATCAGAAACAAAAAACAAGATGGAACCATCTCCCGAGATGCTCAGGGAAGATTCTTTCGCGCCGGTGTTCACCCGTTTAAATTTCTTCGGGTTTCTCCACTTGTCTTTGTTAAATTCAGATACGTATACATCACCCCCGCCCTTATCGCCGTAATAGATATACAAAGCTTTATCATCCGTTGACACATCGAGGGCCACCTCGTTCCCTTTGGTATTAATTTTCTTGCCCATTTTTTCAACCCCTGTCCAATTGCCGTTCACGAAACTAGTATAATAAATATCCTCGTAATACCGGTTATCATAAGGGGTCAAGTCATCTTTTTTACCTTCTTTTCTCCGTGATGAAAAATACAGCCGCTTCTCGTCTCGTGATAAAACGGGATAGTAGTCGGTATAAGAGGTGTTGATGTCCCCGCCCATGTTCTCGATATGAACGTTCAGGGGATTGGCCAATAATTCCTTTGAATTCTTGCATTGCTCGATCAGCTTATCAATCTTCTCGGCTTCTTCTTTTAATTCCTTGGGCGATAAGGTGGATTTATACTTGATATATTGCTCGATAGCCATTTCAAATTGCTCGTTCTCGTGCAAAGACTTGGCCAGGAAAAAGTACACGTCCCTTGTTACTTTTTCGTCTTGGTTGGCGGCTTTTTTCAGGTAATCAATAGCCTCCGCGGGGCGATCAGAAACAAAATAACATATCCCGATCTTATAATTCAATTCCGGTACCTGATCGTTATATTTAGACGCTTCCAAATATTTATCAAGGGCTTTCTCGTATTCAACACCGCCTTCCTCGTAATACTTTTCCCCTTTTTTTATGGCTTTCCAGGCCTCTTTAAGCCCCTGTTTCACTTCTTTCTTGAAATGTTTTTTCTTGATCTTGGGATTTTCTTGGCCAAAGCTAGCTATAGGGTTTAGTAAAAGTGCTAGGGCAAAAGCAATGCTAATATAAAAACGTAATTTCATATGTTTATGTTTTCAATATTTTTTAATCGCAATTCTCTAAAAAATTTTCGGCTTCTTTAATGCCCAAATCAAGTGCTTTTTGCCATTCGGCACAAGCACCTTTAAAATCGGCTTTCTTCTCCAGCACGATGCCCTTGTTCAGGTATGGTTCGCCAAAACCAGGGTTCAAATCAATGGCCTTGTTAAATGCCTTGATAGCCCCGTTGTAATCGTTTTGTTTAGTTTTGGCCACTCCCAGGTTATTATAGGCCAAAGCATAATCAGGTTTAATCTCTATTGCTTTTTGAAAATCCATGATCGCGTTTTCATAGCTTGTTTGCTGCAATTTTACTTCTCCCCGGTTGTTCAAAGCAATATAATAATCTTTTTTCAGGCCTATGGCCAGGCTATAAGTCTCAAATGCCTGGTTTAGTTTTCCTTGTGATTTATAGATACTGGCCATGTTATTGTAGGCAATGGCCAGGTTTTTGTCCAGGGAAACCGCTTTTTTATAATCTTCCAAGGCTTCTTCTTGCTGCCCCATTTTCCTTTTCGCACTGCCCCGGTCGCTAAAGGCAAGGGCAAAAGAAGAATCCATATCCAGGCAAAACGTGAAGTCTTCAATGGCTTGTTCATAATTACCCTGTTCAAACCGGGCCACGCCCCTGAGATAATAAACCTTCGGTTCAGAATACCCGTTATCAATAGCCTGGGTAAGCTTTTCCATGGCTTGCTGAAAATTAGCACTATCAAAATGTATATAAGCTTGATCAAAATATGCTTGTGCAAAACCAGGGTTTATTTCGGTGGCAGAAGAAAAATCCTGTAAGGCCCCTTCCAGGTCATTTAATTCAATTTTTACCCGGCCAATTTTATGATAGGCTTCATCAAAAGAAGGATCAAATTGAACGGCTTCCTGAAAATTTAACAAGGCGTCTTCATAATTTTCGTTGTTCAAATTTTCTAACCCCTTGTTATAGGCCAACCTCGCGTAGGGTTTGTTTTCGGCTGGTGCACTGTCACCTGAACCTTGCGCGAGCCCTTTAAAAGAAAAGCCTATAAGGAGTATAACGAGGAATGTTTTACTGTATAATCTCATGGTCTTTTTGTTAAAAATATCCAAACCAAAATTTTTGTAAAAGAAGAAAATAATTACAAAATATTAAATCCAAATATACATTTTTTATCCAACATTTTCTAACAAAATTAAAGATATACGTATAAAAAGGCGTGAACCGTTCGATTACTGATATGTTATTATAATGTTAACCACTTAAATTTCAACACCCATGGAAAACTTAAAAACCGTTGACCTGACCTATCTAAAAGAAATGACCGATAACGAACCTGCCGCGATGAAAGAGATGATAGATATTTTTAAAAGGCAAATTCCTGAATTTATCCAGGAAATGAAAAATTTACACGAAAAAGAAAAATGGACGGACTTGGGCAATTTAGCCCACAAGGCCAAATCTTCCGTGGCCGTTATGGGCATAAACCCGGTTGCCCAAAAATTGAAAGAATTAGAAATTGACGCAAAAAAAGGAGAAAATATAGGGCAATATTCAAAAATTATTGCTTATTTTGAAGATGAATGCAATAAAGCCGTTAGCGAGCTTAACGTTGTTTACGATAACTTGTAATAGAGCTTGTTTATAATAATCAAAACTTAAAAATAATAACCATGGTTGAAGTAAAAAAGATTAACGATATCATCGTCTTGTCTTTCAAGAACCTTAACAAGTTGAACATTCTTATTGCCCAAGCCGTGAAAGAGGACATTGCCCCTTACATTAACAACCCGAACAGCAAATTAATCCTTGACCTCAAGGGAGTGGAATACATTGACAGCTCGGGTTTTGGTGTATTGCTATCAATCTTGCGGTCCTCGAAAAAGAACAACAGCACCTTCAAGATTTGCAATATTTCACCCGATATCATGGAGCTCATCAAGCTACTGAAATTGCAAAACATATTCGAGATATACAATAGCCTGGACAGCTGCGTGGAAAGTTTTGAAAGCTAAAATTTTTTATTTAGCCCTGGCCTGACTACACCAGGTCAGGTTATATCAAAACGATCAAGGTTCATAACTTTATCCCAGGCGACAATAAAATCTTTAACAAACTTTTCTTTGGCCCCATTACTGCCATATACTTCAGCAATAGCCCTTAGCTCTGAATTGGAACCAAAGATAAGGTCTACCCGTTTTGCTTTCCATTTTGGTTGGCCCGATTGCCGGTCAATACCTTCAAAGGATTTCCTGGCATCAGAGGCAGGTTTCCACTCGGTGCCCATATCAAGCAAGTTGATAAAGAAATCGTTTGTCAGCACTTCTGGTCGCCGCGTTAATACGCCATGTTCAGACTCATCGAAGTTGGTGTTCAACACGCGCATACCACCCACTAGGACGGTCATTTCCGGAGCCGTCAGTGTTAATTGCTGGGCTTTATCTATCAATAATTCCCCCGGGCATGTTTGCTGATTGTTTTTTAGATAATTACGAAAACCATCAGCTTCCGGCTCCAGCACTTTGAAAGATTCTACATCGGTTTGATC
>CAZKIR010000025.1:0-17609 GCA_964552835.1 uncultured Bacteroidales bacterium | reverse complement strand
CAGGTATGAATTTTATCATACCGGGGCGAAATGAAATAAATACAATAATCCAAGACTTAATAACTGCCAGGAAATAGCCTTTGCATTTTTCTTCTGTTCAGTTTTAATATTTATAGGTCAGAAAAATTTACAAAGTTTATTTCCTGACAGCTCCTTATTCATTTATTCTATTATTTTTGTAATAGAAAAATCTATCATGCTCGACCTCGGAAATAAAATACCGGATTATCTCTTAACCAAGAAAAACCTTACCCGCCGGGTACTTTTCACGGCCGCGTTCGCGTTGGTTTTTATCAATATTTATTCCCCTTTCGGGGTGAACACCTGGTACGAGGTTACCCGTTTCCAATTATTCGTCTATTCCAGCGGGCTGATCCTTACCGGCGTACTGGTAGTGGCCATTAGTCGCTTTCTCATGTACCGTTACAGCCAAAAAAAAGAAATTAACTACTTGCAATATGGTTCATGGACTTTCCTGGAAATCGTGTGCATGGCAGCAGTGTATACCTTTTTAAAAATTACCGTGCTTAATGATCATGACGATATTATCCTTGAATTTCGAAAATCTTTGCTTATCACGGCCCTGGTGGTCATGTTGCCTTACGTGATGCTGACCTTATATTTTGCCTGGCAAGACAAAAGCAGCAAGCTCGAGAAACTGGCATCGGGCGAGGCCATCGCGGATGCCCACAGCAAGAAATTAATCCCTTTTTTAGATGAAAAAGGGGTAATGCGCTTTTCCTTGAAACCTTCAGACGTGCTGTACCTGGAAGCCGCGGATAACTACGTCACCATCCATTACATCCATCAGGATAAAGTTTCAAAATACCTGATACGGAACAGCCTGAAACGTTTCGAGGAGAATTTGCACCCATACCAACTCGTTCGCTGCCACCGCTCTTACATGGTAAATTTTGACAAGGTAAAAATCATACGTCGCGAAAGGGATGGCCTGCTCGTGGAACTGGATTACCCGGGAGAAATCATTATACCCGTTTCCAAAACCTATGGCGAAAAAGTGATGGAAGAATTCGTGAAGGCAAGGGAATAGTTCTGGTTAGGCTGGCATCGAATGATCCAGGCATACTACAATTTTGCCAGCTTGTTTAGCTGATTTGTATCGTTCCACTAAAAAAAGTGACGGCCTGCCCGGATAGGATTACCCTGGTATCTTCCAGCTTACAGCGCACGTGGCCTCTCCTGTGCGAAAGCTGCACGGCGGTCATCTCGTTTTTACTTAACACCATGGACCAATAAGGGGTCAGGGTGGTATGGGCCGAGCCGGTTACCGGGTCCTCGGGTATGCCTGCACGGGGGGCAAAAAAGCGCGACACGAAATCGGTTTCCATGCCCCGGGCCGTGGCAATAATGCCCCGGGCGTCAATTTCTTTCAAGGCCCTTTGGTCTGGTTGCAGGTTTTCAATTTCTTCCTGGCCCCGGTACACGGCCAGGTAATCTGTTTTGCCCTTGTACACGGCCACGGGGGGCATGCCCATGGCTTCTATCAGGCCCTCGGGCGGTTCCACCTTTTCCAGGTCGTCAATCGGGAAATCCAGGCTTAGCATGTTACCTTCCCGGCCCACGGTAAGGATACCACTTCGTGAATTGAACCGTATGACAGGGCCGGGGTAACCCATGTGCTGGAACAAAACATGTCCCGCGGCCAGCGTGGCGTGGCCGCAAAGGTCTACCTCGTAGGCAGGGGTAAACCACCGGATATCGAAAAGATCCCCTTGTTTCACGAAAAATCCCGTTTCAGAAAGGTTGTTTTCCCTGGCAATATCTAGCAATAACTCGTCTACGGGCCAATGGTCCAGGGGGCAAACAGCTGCCGGGTTGCCGCCGAATAACTTATCGGTGAAAGCATCTACTTGGTAAATTGGGATGTCCATTTTCTTAGCTTTAGGTTTTTACAAAGATAGGCCAATTTAACGGGGCAAAACAAATGCAGCCTGTCCTTTAATGTTTAAACACCCGCCCGTTAAGGCTTTCAATCTATCTTTTTGCCAGGTATTTCACGCCAAGGTACACGCCCCTGAAAAACCATTGAATGGCATACAAGACGGCTGTCACCAATAAAACCACATGCAATTGGGTTACCAGTTCTTTCCACGACGTGTCGTATTTAAGGATGCCAATAATATTCAGGATCATGGCAATGGCAAAACAGGACAACAAGATAATCATTTCTCTTTGTTTCTGTGCGACGGTAATAATAGTATCTTTCATTTTTTAATTTTTTATATTTTCATATCATCCGTGAGGAACACGGCCTTTTTTTCTTCCATGGCCTGGTGGCCCAATATCGAGGTAATGGTGCCGTAATACGCCTCTTCCAGCACCCCTGGTATTTGTTTGTTTTCCCTTATGGAATTCACGAAAGCTTCCAACTCGGCCGTGGTGGCGTTGGGCAAGGGGTATTGGTCCACGAGCAAATCCCCTTTCATGGTATTTCCCGTGTTCACTATCCAGCTGGCCCCGCCTATCGGGATGGTCTCGAAAACACTTTTTTCAATATCGGTAATAAGTTTTTTCATGCCCTCGGCCGGGGGCGGGCTTTGCAGGTAAAACCTTCCTTTCTCCAGTTCCATCGTGGCCTTGGGTCCCATGATTTGTTCTTCCAAGCCGTAGTGCCAATTGGTAAGGATAGAATTAAAGGTGAAATTTACCCCGCTAGGGTATGAATACACCACGTTCACGTTATCATAGTTCGTGCGCCCGTCTTTGTAATAGTTTATGCTACCGCTGCCCACCACGTACTCGGGTATTTCGCCGGTAAACCAGTTGGCTACTTGCGTGATGTGGCATGCCAGCTCTGACATAAGCCCCAGGCATTGTTCTTTGTACATGCGCCAGTTTAGCTTTTTCTCGAGTGCTGGTGGCACGTCGGGTTCTCGCCAGCTAGCGTTTAGGTACCAATTGGCACGGATGTGGGTAATGGTGCCAAAATCCCCGTTATGAATTTTTTTCAAGGCTTCCAGGTAGGTCACGTCAAACATCCGTTGGTGCCCTATTTGCAAGTTCTTGCCCGTGGTACGGTGAGCCTTTACCATGTCAAGGCTGTCTTGCACGGTGTTGGCCATGGCTTTCTCGCAAAAAACATGTTTCCCTGCCTGCAGGCTGTCAATGGTAATGGGTTTATGGTTATAGATAGGCGTGGCTACCACGACACCGTCCAAATCCTTTAACTCTAATAATTTCTTGTAATCATAGAAGGCTTTCGCTTGCTTGCCGGCCAACCCGATAGCCCTTTGGTAATGGGGGGCGTAGTTGTCACACACGGCCGCGATTTCTACCCCGGGAATAAGTTGCAAGTGTTGCAACAACTTGCTGCCCCGGCTGCCCACGCCAATAATACCTAGCCTTAGCTTGTCGGAAACCCCGGTTTTCCCAACGGGCGAAGCGTTTAATATATTTAGCCAGGGCACGAAGCCCGGGATAGCAGATATTCCCGCGAAAGCGGTCAAATTTTTTAAAAATTGCCTTCTTGAATTCCCATAATCCGTCTTCTCCATCCGTCTTCTCCTTTTTTTTCAATCTATACGTGAAATTTAATCTTGGGTTATCCTACACGGTGCAGAATAAATTGGGAACGAAATTTTCTTGAAAAAATTGCATTACAATTCCCTTACCCATATATTCCGGTAGCCCACCGCGTTGCCATGGTCTTGCAAGTGCAAGGGCTGTTTTAGCGGGTGGGGTTTATAACTGGGCGTGCCCACGTGTTTAACGGGTCCTTCAATTTCCACGTGGTTTTGTATCAATACCCCGTTATGCACTACTGTCACGTAAGCGGGGGTATGCAATTGGCCATCATCATCGAACCGGGGGGCGGTAAAAAATATATCATAGCTTTGCCATTCGCCAGGCGGCCGACAGGCGTTTACCAGGGGCACGTGTTGCTTGTACACTGCACCGGCCTGGCCATTCACGTAAGTAGAATTAGAATAGGAATCGAGTACTTGCACCTCGTAGCGGCCTTGCAAAATTATCCCGCTGTTGCCCCTTCTTTGTCCCGAGCTGTCAATTTTTTCCGGTACCATCCATTCCACGTGCAATTGGATATCACCAAAAGCTTGTTTGCTATGGATACTAGTGGGCACCATTTTTTTCTCGAGCGAGGGGGTAATGGTGACCATCCCGTCGTGCACGGTCCATTCCGTATCCTCGCCAATAATCCATTTCGACAAGCCCGTGCCATCAAATAACACGATCGCGTCAGAAGGGGGTGCCGCGTGTTTGCCTGGTTCCACTTTTGGCGGCACCGGTTCCCAAACCTCGGTATCGGACGGGTCGCCATGTTGAGCAATAGAAGTATAGCTAATAAAAGTCAAGAATATAAAAAAAGAGCAAATTGGTTTCATACGTGTGTTGTTTAATTTTTTAATAGTGGTTTGTAACTTGCATTTAAACGAGCGGTTAAATGACAAGTAGGGCGCTTTTTACACGCTACATTTTCTCCTTGCCCCCGCTTGCTGTTAAAAACAAGGACAACATGAATCATTGAACAGTAAACATTCAACAAAAAGTTAAGCCAGGCCAAAAATTTTTGCTTTTGCACCTTGCTACCCAAGCCTGGGCAATGTCCAGGGCTCCCTGTATTCCGGGACGATCATTTTCGTGGCTTCCTCATTGCCGGTGAACACGTTGTTTTCCATGTCGTAATGCAGAAGGCTGCCCGTACGGAATGCCAGGTTCCCGAGATGGGCGTAGATGGCGGTGATCCGCCCGGTTTCCACGGGGCAATTGGGTTCTTTCCTGGATTTAATACATTCCAAGAAATTTTTCACGTGTTCCTCGTGGTAATTTTTTCCTTCTTGATGGGGGACTGCTTCCATGGCGAATTTATCGTTCCGATACTCGGGTTTTAGTTCCCAACCGTTTCTGTCGGCGATAATGGTGGCATTGTCTCCCGTGAAGGCTACGCCGTATAGCATATCGTAAGGCCCGTTTTGGGTACCGGCCACGTGGTCCCAGGTAAAGCAGAAATCTTCCATCTCGTAATTTACCGAGAGGGTATCAGGGGTTTCATGGGCGTGATCGGGAAAGGAGAAATTACCCCCGTAAGCGGCCACGGATTTTGGCGGGGTATGGATATCTTTTGCCCACAAGGCCATGTCGAGCAGGTGCACGCCCCAGTCTGTCATCAGGCCACCGCCATAGTTCCAAAACATACGCCACTTCCCGTGAAAGCGGGTTGTGTTAAAAGGCCTGTACGGGGCGGGGCCTAACCACATGTTATAATCCAGTCCCCCGGGCGGTTCCGTGTCGGGTACCTTAGGACTTCCAACCCCGTAATGAAAGTTGCCCCAAACTTTAATTTTTCGTAAGGTGCCAATTTTGCCTTCCCGTACCATGGTGGTAATTTTTTCCCAATGGCTTCCGCTACGTTGTTGTTGGCCAACTTGTACTACCCGGTTGTACTTCCGGGTGGCTTTGGCCATGATATGGCATTCTTCAATGCTATTGGCCAAGGGTTTTTCCACGTACACGTCTTTGCCGGCTTCGCACGCGGCCACCATGGGCAAGCAATGCCAATGGTCGGGCGTACCGATGATCACGGCATCGATATCCTTATTTTCCAGTAATTTTCGATAATCATTGTATTTCAAGGGCATGGTCCCTTGTAATTTTTTCACCTCGGCCGCTTTTTTTTCCAGCACGTTTTGGTCTACATCACACAAGGCGATACATTCTACCATAGGCTGTTGCATGTGCAGTTTTAAAATATAAAAGCCGTGGTTCCGGCAACCAATCAAGGCCACTTTTATTTTTTCGTTAGCTGATAAAAGGCCTGACATGGCCTTGGCCGTGGAGGGCATGCTGGATAAAATACCAATACCGGCCGTGGCAGCCATTCCATGCTTGATAAAAGTTCTTCTGGATGATTTCATGATAAAAATTTTAGTTAATAGCTATTAATTATTACAAGTTTTAGGGGTCATAAATGACGAACTTGTTCTCGGATTTCAAGTAGATATATCAAACAAGGGTTTATATACCGAGGGTTTTAAGGTAGTTGTAACTATCCCTGGCACATTTTACCTGGGTGCCCGCGGGGGCTACCTCGTTTTCCACGATTGGGTATTTTAGCCCGGCTTTTTCGGCATGCTCGAAGATATCCCCGAAACCGATGATGCCGTCTCCCACGCAAACCCTTTCTTTTTCAGTAGTATTGTCCATGTCTTTGAGATGGAATATGGGAAAACGGCCGGGATATTTTTCAAAGAACGGCAAGGGTTGAAAACCGGCTTTCAATATCCAATACAAGTCAAGCTCAACCGAAACCCAAGCTGGGTCGGTGTTATGCATCAAGATATCAAAACCAATTTCTTCGCCAAAGCGCTTGAATTCCTTATCGTGGTTATGAAAAACAAAGCCAAAACCGGCTTCCTTGCACTTTTTACCAATCTTGTTCAGGTTTTCGGTGGCTTCCATGAAATCGTCCCGGCTCAAGTTCTCGGCCGATCCTATCCAGGGCCAGTAGCAAACCACGTGATCATATTGCAGTGTTTCCGCGTCTTTCAGCGTTTTGTCCAAATCTTGAAGCATGGGGTGCATGCTTGAACCTCCAGCTACCATTTTTAAACCAATATTCGACAAGGTTTTGGCAAATTCCCGGGCATCTCCCGAAGGGCCACCCTCCAGGTAAGTGTACCCAATTTCTTTCAAGGTTTTCAAGGTAGCCACGGGGTCTTTTTTCATCTCGTCCCTTACTGTGTTAAGGATGATTCCTAGCTTATCCCAGCTATTTGCACGGCAGGCATTGAACAATGCAGGGGCCATGGCCATTGCAGCCATCCCCGTGAAGCTGGTTTTTAGAAAGTTTCTTCGGTTAGTTGGTGTCATGATAGTAAAAATTAGTTAGTTGTAAAAAACTTAATGCCAAGGCGCCATTCTACTGCCAATTTAACCTGTACTGCTCATAAATATTGAAGAAATAAAATATTTATGAATACGTCAGGTTTGGGAATGGGCATGAAAACACCGGCCTGGCACATCAGTACACCGGGCAATTTACGAAAATTAAAAGAGAAATGCAGGAAATTTCGCGTTTAATAATCTTTTTCTGTCCTTATTCCTCGGACGAAGTGCGCCATTTTCTTCTAAAATAGTACATGAGGAAGGCAAACAGGGCAATCACGAAAAAAGCAATGCTATTCCTGAAACCAAAACGAATGGATTTATGGAGCCCGGCACCAAGGCTTAACAAGGAAACAATAAGCCAGGCCACTTCGAGCAGCTTAATCGGGGGTATTTTTTTCATTTCGTGTTATTGTAATGATTCCGGTAACCTTTTTGAATTCCATTTTTGAAAAATCCTGGTTCGCGGTAAATCCTTCCCCTTGTATTTCGTTCTGTTTATCTGTTACTTTCGCGAATTTATCGGTGTATATTATTTCTTTTTTCGGGTTCCAAAACAGTTGTTCTGTTTTTAACACGTCTCCTTCCTGGTTAACGGCCACCACGCGGTCGCGGGCTTCCCAAAGCTCTTCTTGCTCGTGGTAAATGGCATAATTGGATGTAAGCCGTAGTTTTACCTTCTCGTTGTTGTCAAAAATCCATACCTTGATCCCTTTTGGAAACTCGATATAACTCTCTTTTTGAGATTTCACGAAATGTTCCAGCAAGGGGGCCTCGATTTTTATTTTTAGCCGGGTCGAGTCGGTATAAATAATATCAACCCCTTTGGCTTGTTGCTGGGGCAAATCAGAAGTAGCTGTAAGGTTTTTGATGACCTCCATGTCATTTTCACACGAGAAATGCATTAACAGCCCACCTGTTAGGAGAAGGATGCCAATGCTTTTATTTAGAAGTTTTCTTATCATTAACTTATCTTGTCCGTACCCTGGTTTTCTCGTCAATCCAGCTACCTACCGTGAACATGTCCCCGTCGTTCAGGCCATAAAAAAACGCGTTTTCTTTTTCAGGAAAATATTGGGTGTATGCCTTGATTTGCCGCTCTGCTTCTTCGCTCAAGGCAGGGTCAACTTCCATGGCTTTCTTGTATTTATCCACGGCTATCCAATAAACGGCTTTTTTTTCTACCTCGTTTTCGCCATAATTATCAATGGACGCGTAAATATTGCCGATTAACAAGTAAGGCCGTCCATTGGTATTGTCGGCTTCGATAGCCTTGTATGCATATTCCCTGGCTTTTTGCAGGTTGTCTAGGCGCCGGTACATAAAATCGCCCAGTTCGGTGTAATAACCAGAAACCACTTTATTGTTTTCTTCTAATTCAATAGCCTGCTTGTAGTAGTCGATTGCTTTTTCAAAATTTTCACGTTCACGGGCCATACGGGCCAGTCCATAGGCAGATTCAGAAGAGGGTTCAATCTCGTGTATGGCCGCTGTTACGTCAAAATACAAGGATTCATCATCGCAGCCCGCGTTATTTAAAAGTTTATGTACTTTCCCGAGCCATTCTTTGTTCTCCTTGTTGTCTTTTAAATCTTTCCCGAAAAGGTTTACAAGGGATTCACAAGTGGCTGCTTCACTTCTTTCAAAAATGGCATCAATGCTTTTGAGCGCGAGCTGGGCCCGTTGATCACCGGGGTTTTTAGAGAGTTCGTGATCCACTATCTCCATCGTGCGGGCATAATTGCCGATCATTTCTTCCCGGTCAATTTTATCGGCTTTAAAAAGTGTTTCAGAAGCCGTCATGAACGTCACGAGCACGGCTTCTTCTGATTTCATTCCCCGTAACTTGATGGATTCTTTCAAGGTGTTGTACCCGAATTCGATATCTTCCAGGTTTGATTTGCGGTAGCGAAGAAAATCCACTCCTTTTCGTCCGAGCACGTAGCCCTTTTGGCCGTAATATTTTATCCGCTGGTCGTACACTTTCATGAGTGAGTCGATTAAGGCATTTGCTTCTTCATCCGTTTCGGCTTTCTCGATCATGAACCGCACGATTTTTATACCGTCTATATAAATATTTTTCGAGGCGTTAGGGCATATATTAAAAGTTACCTCCCACGGGCCAATAGCATCTTTATACGCGTTTTGTTTCACGAATTCCCGGTATAGTGATAAATTTTTCACGCATTTAAGCCTGGTCGCGCTGTCTGGCCCGTACTTGGGGTTTTCCAGGTAACTTTGGGCAAGCAGGCCGGTAATAGAAAACAAGATTCCTACAATTGTTGCAATTGTTTTTTTCCTTTTCAATACACTTCTCATCATTCTTGTTAATATTATAAATGAATTGTTTTATTCAAATCTTCGTTTAAAAAACCAAAAATCGTATAAGCTTAAATTGACCATGAAATTCAGGTAATCTTCCTGTACCATATCGGGTAACCCCCGTCTGCCAAGCTCGACGGCAAAATTGACCGAGGTTTTGGAATTTCTGAATGGCAAACCCAGTCCCAGGCTTATCCCGCGATCCACCACCTGTTGGCCCGAGAGTTGAAGGTATGTTTCGTTGTAATAGCCACCTAGCCTGTAACTAAACCGATCGGTATAATTCCTTATGGAATATTTGTCAGGCGTGAATTGGATACCCGCGTTTACCTGCCTTTGTAGGCCCAGGTTATTGTTAACATTTTTGAAACTGGCCTGGCTCCAGTCTTGCTGTGAATAATCCACGCCGAAAATAAATTTTTCTTTAACATGAAAACTCAACCCGCCCCCTAAACGTTGTGGTATCAAGATTTTCTTGATGTCTTCCTCTTCCGGACTGGAAAACAGGGTATCATATTTGGCCTGGTCATCCTGCGAGATATAATTTACAACCGTTTTATCCTGCTCGGAACTTATTTTGGTTTCATTATCAAAAATCACCCCTATGGTAAACCCGAAATCATCTGTGATATCCTGGTAATATTGTAGGCCATAGTTAAACATGATGTCGCCGAGAATGTTGGTTTCTTCTACCCGGGTATCCTGAAAATTTCTGTCCGTGAAAGTTGTCTGTCTGATATTTTCGATGTAGCCAAAGAGATAGCAAAAATTAAACCCGATGGACAGTTGGTCGAACAGTTCGATCGCGTTCCCGATGTAAAATTTGCTAAGTCCACCGGTTCCTTGATATAAATAATTTACTTGATTACCGCCCAGGGGTTGCATGTCTTCAATACGGTAATTCACGGTGCTATATGGCACTACCCCCAGGCTGCTTTTCCACCAGGAAGCTACCGGGAAGCCGATCGCGAGGTGGTGAAAATTCGCGTTACCTGCTTCTGTTGACAAATCATTGGGTACGCTAAGGCTTTGAACATAATTTCCAATCAAGCCCACGTCAAAAATAAAGCTCATGCTATCTTGCGTGGTATAAGAAGCCGGGTTGTCATAATTAACCTGGTTATCCACCCGTAAAGATGTAGAAAGGCCGCCCAGGGCCCTGCTTGTCCCGGTGCCTTTTCGTTCAATATCGCCCACGCCATAACGGCTATACGGAGAGTTAACACGGTTTTGGCTAAACCCCGGTAGTAAAAGAATAGCAAGTAAAAGCGAGGAGAAAATGGTCTTACTGTATTGTAACATTATATTCAAGTATTCGGTTCAGTCCTTCTAATAATAAATTTTGGTTCACAAAGATGCGATTTTTTAGGCTCTTTTCAAAAAAATCCGCATCTCCTCCTGTCATGATAATGAATATATTCGGGTATTTTTCCCTGTATTCTTCAATATAACGGTCAATTTCAAAAATTATTCCATTTTGCACGCCCAAACTGATGGACGAGATAGTGTCATTCCCGGCCAAGCCCCGTGTGTTGCCGGGGCTTACAAGGGGCAAGCGGGCTGTGTAATCAGTTAAGGCTTTATAACGCATGGCTAAACCAGGCGAAATTATGCCCCCCTGATAATTTCCTGAAGCATCGATAAAATCTATGGTAATGGCAGAACCGGCATCAATTACCAGTATATCTTGCCCTGGTTTCCAGGCCATGGCACCGGCTGCCGAGGCTACCCTGTCATGGCCCAGGGTGCCGGGCGTTGTATATTGGCTAGTAAAAGGTAGCGCGGGATTATCGTCCAGCTTGATGAGCCTTATTTCATTTTTATCAAGCCATTCGTGTAACCCTTCAGGGGCTTGCCCCACGTTGGAAAGGATAGCTTTGTCCAGCTTTGGTTTCGTTTTTAACCAATCAAGTACTTTATTGCCCTCTGATTGTAAAAAAACAGCTTGGTCGACCAACGCGCGATCGCTAAACAAACCAAGTTTTATTCTTTTGTTGCCTATATCAATACAAAGGTCCATGTGGTTATTTGTTGTATTAGTTATTTATCAATATAATGGCCATAGCCTGATTAAAGAAAATTGGGCCAACGACAATGAAAATTATGACCCAAGGGGCAACCTAACAACTATAGCCCGGTACAATGCCCTATCATTGCCGTTTGTTTCAGCAGACAGGATATAGATCGCCACCCCGGGTAGCCGGCCCAGCCGATTTTTTTATGAATGACAGGCTATCCTATCGTATTTTCTTTTATCTCTTTTACCATTTCCAGTGCCTTCCAGGTTTCTTCAATATTATCCACGGTAAGGGTCAACTTTTCTTTTTCTTCCTTCATTTTAAACCGCCTGGATTGTTTTTGAATAAAACGGACAATATTCATAAATGTTTCAGTTTGATAATAAGGTGATTCCTGGTTAGAAATAAAATGGGTTATCATTTTGCCGTTTTTCAAGATAATTTTCTCGAAACCTAACATTTCGCCTATCCACCTTACTCGCACGATGTCAATCAAACCTTTCACGGGGGGTGGCATGTGGCCAAACCGATCGACTAGCATGTGCTCGAAACGGTTTAGTTGTTTTTCATCCTCCAGGTTGTCAAGTTCACGGTACAGGCGGATTCGTTCAGCAATGTTATTAATGTAATCATCGGGAAACAGGATTTCCAGGTCGGTATCGATGTGGCAATCTTTCATGAATTTTTGGGCTGGCAGGGCCGCGGGGGGGGCTTGTTTTTCTTTTTCCGCGAACAAATCCTTGAATTCTTCTTCCCGCAGCTCTTGCATGGTTTCCTGCAAGATGCGCTGGTAGGTTTCAAAGCCGATGTCGCTGATAAACCCGCTTTGCTCGCTGCCTAACATGTTACCGGCCCCTCGTATATCAAGGTCTTGCATGGCAATATTAAACCCGCTGCCCAGGTCAGAAAAATCTTCGATGGCCGTGAGGCGTCGCCTGGCCTCGGGGGTTAACAGCTGGAGGGGAGGGGACAGAAGGTAACAAAAAGCTTTCTTGTTGCTACGGCCCACCCGCCCGCGCAACTGGTGCAAGTCGCTTACCCCGTAATGGTGCGCGTCGTTGATGATGATGGTGTTCGCGTTGGGGATGTCCAGGCCGGATTCAATAATAGTAGTGGCGATTAGCACGTCGTACTTGCCGCTAATAAAATCGAGCATGATCTGTTCAAGCTTCTTGCCTTCCATCTGGCCATGGGCTACTACAGTGGATACGCCAGGTGCTGCCCTTTGCACCCGTGCCTCGATATCGCCGATATTTTGCACCCTGTTGTGGATAAAAAATACCTGTCCGTCCCTTTCTACCTCGTATTGAATGGCTTCCTTGATAATTTCGTCATGAAAAGGGTGCACCTCGGTTAGGATAGGGTGCCGGTTAGGTGGCGGGGTGTTGATGACGGCCAGGTCGCGGGCGCCCATTAACGAGAATTGCAAGGTACGGGGAATGGGCGTGGCAGTCATGGTAAGGGTGTCAACGTTCAGCTTTAGCTTTTTGAGTTTTTCTTTCACGGCCACCCCAAATTTTTGTTCCTCGTCGATAATTAACAGGCCCAGGTCTTTAAATCCCATGTCCTTACTTACCAGGCGATGGGTCCCGATCACGATATCGAGTTTGCCTTCTTTCAACCGCTTGATGGTTTCCCGTTGCTGGGCCGTACTCTTTAGCCTGCTGATATAATCTACCGTGCACGGAAAATCTACAAGCCTTTCTTTAAAGGTATTATAATGCTGTAAAGCCAGGATGGTAGTAGGCACCAGCACGGCCACTTGCTTGTTGTCGGCCACGGCCTTAAAAGCGGCCCGGACGGCCACTTCGGTCTTTCCAAACCCCACGTCGCCGCACACGAGCATGTCCATGGGGTGATCGGCTTCCATATTTTCTTTTACCGAGCGTGTAGCTTTTTCCTGGTCAGGGGTATCCTCGAAAATAAAAGAGGCTTCCAGTTCTTGTTGCACGTAGGTATCGGTAGAAAAAGCAAAGCCTTTTTGTGCCCTGCGTTGGGCGTATATATAAATCAAGTCCTTGGCAATGTCTTTTACCTTGCTCTTGGTTTTGTTTTTTACTTTTTGCCATGCCCCCGAGCCCAGTTTGTAAATTTTCGGGGGCTCGCTGTCCTTGCCCTTGTACTTGGAAACCCGGTGCAATGAATGGATGCTCACGTACAGGATGTCATTATCCCTGTATACCAGTTTAATGGCTTCCTGTACCTTGCCGTTTACCTCGATTTTTTCCAAGCCGCCGAACTTGCCAATCCCGTGATCGATATGCACCACGTAATCGCCCGGGTGAAGGTCGGTTACCCGGCTAATCGACAGGGCCTCTTTCTTGGAAAAACGCTTATGCAGCCTAAACTTGTGATAGCGCTCGAAAATTTGGTGATCGGTATAACAACAAATTTTTTGATCATGGTCAATAAAACCCTCGTGAACCGTGGTAGGTACAGGGGTAAACTGTACTTCACCGTTCACTTCCGAGAAGATGTCTTGCAAGCGTTCTATTTGTTTCTCGTTGTCGGATAAAATGTAATTTTGATATCCATGTTCGGTGTTGGAGACAAGGTTTTCGGCCAAGAGCTCGAAATTCTTGTGAAAATAAGGTTGAAGGGAGGTATCAAATGTAGCGATGCTTGAAGGCTCGAAAAACCGGTTGTTGCCAAACTCGATGGCCGGAAGTGCCGTCACCTTGGCCATGATCTCGTTGCCCGTGGTAAGTACCATAGGTTTGTCTTCCCCGGTGTAGTCTTCCCGGTTGGCAAAATCGGTATTCTCGTATATCTCGTTAACGCGGGTGGTGATATAAGCGAAATCGTTTGACCACGCGATCGTACCCACTGGCAAATAATCGAAAAAAGTTTCACGGGTGCCCGTGATTTCAGTTTGCTGAATATTGGGGATAATGGATATTTTTTGTAATTCCCCGCTTGATAACTGGCTTTCGATATCAAAGGTGCGGATGGTTTCTACTTCGTCTCCAAAAAAATCGACCCGGTATGGTTTCTCGGATGAGAATGAAAACACGTCCACGATACTGCCCCGGATGGAATACTGCCCAGGTTCGTACACGAAATCGACTCGTTGAAAACCATACTCTGCCAAAACTTCCTGTAAAAACTCCTGGGAAATATTGTCGCCCTGGCCAAGGGCCAGGGTACTCCCGGTCAGTTTTTGATGGGTAATGACTTTCTCGGCCAATGCCTCGGGATAAGATACCACGCCCAGGAAAGGGGGCTGTTGTCCTTCTTTTTTCATGTTAATAATACGTTCCAACACGCTAGTGCGAAGGACGATGTTCTCGTTATCAGGCTGGTAAAACTGAATGGAGCGTTTATAGGATGCCGGGAAAAAGGCCAGGTTTTCCTCGCCCAGGATATTGGCCAGGTCGTTAAAAAAATAGGCTGCTTCTTCTTTCCCGGTCATGACAAACACGTGCAAATCGCCACTTACCTGCATGCAATGGGCAGCCGCGAGGGCACGTGCCGAGGCTTTCAGGCCTTCTAAATGAAATTTCTCGTTGCCCCGGGCCGGTAACTTGCCCCCGAGGGCCATTAGTTTCGGGTGCCCCTTGTATAGATTGAATAAAATACCTTCGTTCATGAATGGTTTTCAGGATTTTTTTGCAAAAGAAACAATAAAAAAGCTTTTTTCAGGATTTTTTCAGGGATAAAACGCGAAGGATATTTTAGCCTTGGTTATAGGAAAGTAAATATAATGTATCCAGTAAGCCTTGAAAAAAAACTGCATGACAGGTGATTTTTGCTTACATTTGGGCAACGTACTTCTTAATAAAAAAAATGATTATGCTGGTTTTCAAGTTCGGGGGCGCCTCGGTAAAAGATGCGGAAGGTATCCGGCGGCTTAGCGCTATTGTTCAGCAATACCCAAGCCCTAACGTGATCGTGGTTTCTGCCATGGGCAAAACCACCAACGCGCTGGAAGAGATATTTGATCTGGCTTATCACGAAAAGGATTATTACCCGGCTTTACAAAAAGTACGGCTAGGCCACCAGGAAATAGCCCGGGACCTATTCCCCCTTGCCGGCCATCCAGTGCACGGTAAATTGCATCATTTGTTCGAGCAGTTAGCCGGGCAACTGGAAAGGCCAAAAACGCGGGATTATGACATGGAATATGACCAGGTAGTCCCTTTTGGCGAGTTGCTCTCTACTACCTTGGTAAGCCAGTATTTACAAGAAATAGGACAAGAAAACCTGTGGCTGGATGCCCGGCAATTGATAGCCACTGATGATTCATTCCGTGACGCGGGAATTGATTGGCATGCCACGAGAATGAACATTCAAAAGAAAATTAAGCCTGGACATTATCCATTGTGCGTTATACAAGGTTTTATCGGGGGTACCCACGGGGGGTTGGCCACTACCCTTGGCCGGGAAGGATCAGATTATTCCGGTGCCATCCTGGCCAATATTTTAGAAGCCAAGAGCCTTACTATATGGAAGGATGTACCGGGCGTGCTCACGGCCGATCCTAAAGTATACCCCGGTGCGAAACTTTTCCCGGCCATTTCCTACGAGGAGGCCATCGAGTTGGCCTTTTACGGGGCCAAGGTAATCCACCCCAAGACCTTAAAGCCCTTACAAAACAAGCAAATTCCACTTTTCGTGAAATCTTTCATGGAGCCTGGGGCACCGGGGACCCAAGTAGGGCAGGTGGCGGCTGAAGCACCCTTTTTGCCCGTGATTATCCAAAAAGAAAACCAAGCCTTGCTTACCATTTCGCCTGCTGATTTATCTTTTGCCATCGAATTCATGATGGAAAAAATATTTGCACTGCTGTTTCGTCACCGCCTCAAGGCACGTTTAATACAGGTTTCTGCTATTCGCTTTAGCGTGTGCATCGACAATCACCCGGCCAAGCTTTCATGTCTTTTAGGTGATATTGGCGAGGAATTCCTGGTTGAACTTAAAAAAGACGTGTGTTTGGTCACGATACGCCATTTTCGGCAAGAAGTGATCGATCGCTTGATCGTGCCACAAAAAATCCTAATCGAACAGCGAAACCAGGAAAACGTACATTTCGTGATGGGTAGATAGCCCACGGGGCTACCGGTCAAATAGTATCCTTTCCCCTTTCGGTTCTTCCATGAAACGTCCGTTCTCGTACACGAGCTGCCCATTCACGAAGGTGTGTGTTACGCGGGATTGAAAGGTATTTCCCTCGAAAGGCGACCAACCGCACTTGTACAAGATATTGTCCTTGCTAACAATCCAGGGTTGGTTTAGATCGAGCAATACCAGGTCGGCATGATAGCCTTCCCGGATATACCCGCGTTTTTTTACCTGAAATAGCCGGGCCGGGGCGTGGCACATTTTTTCCACGATGGCCTCCAGGCTTAAATATTTCTGGTGGTAGAATTCCAACATGGCCACCAACGAATGTTGCACGAGTGGCCCCCCAGAGGGTGTTTTCTGGTAATTTATTTCATCAAAAGGCTTTTGGAGGCATTTTTCTTCCGCGGTATGCGGGGCGTGATCCGTGGCCACCACGTCGATCTTGTTGTTTATAAGCGCTTCCATTAATTGCTTTTGATCCTCGAGGGTTTTTATCGCCGGGTTCCACTTTATGGCCGGCCCCAGTTTTTCATAGTCTTCATCATGAAACCATAAGTGGTGCACGCAAACTTCTGCCGTGATTTTTTTTTGTGCCAATGGCAGCGAATTATCCAACAAGCTTGTTTCCTTGCCTGTTGACAGGTGCAGGATGTGCAAGCGTGCACCATGCTTGCTGGCCAGTTCAACAGCTTTTGACGAGGAACGGTAACAGGCTTCCGCATCGCGAACGGCCGGGTGATATTTCATGGGAATCTTTTCACCGTATCGTGCCATGTATTTTTTCAAGATTGCCTGGATGGTTTCCTCGTCTTCGCAATGGGTCGCGATGATTACCGGGCTGCCCTTGAAAATAGCTTCCAAGGCTGCTAGCTTGTCTACCAGCATGTCCCCCGTGGAAGAGCCCATGAAAACTTTTACCCCACAAGTAATGGCCGGGTTAATTTTCTCGATTTCCTTTATGTTGTCATTTGTGGCCCCCAGGTAAAAGGAGTAATTCGCGTAAGCCTTACCAGCGGCCATCTTGTTTTTTTCCTCTAGCAGGTTTATCGTGACCGTTCGCGGTTTGGTATTGGGCATTTCCATGAAGGAGGTGATCCCGCCGGCAACGGCTGCCCGTGATTCCGTGAGTATGTCGCCCTTGTGGGTAAGCCCGGGGTCACGAAAATGTACCTGATCGTCAATCACCCCGGGTATCAAGGTTTTGCCATCGGCATCCAGGACCTTGATACGGGGGGAAGACGATGGCCTGTCCATACCCTTGTAGATTTTTTCTATCTTATTGTCTTTCAGGTATACGGAACCATTAAACCGCACCCCTTCGTTCACGATGGTCGCGTTTTT
>CAZKIR010000024.1:0-17650 GCA_964552835.1 uncultured Bacteroidales bacterium | reverse complement strand
TCTCGGTAGCCTTGTAGGTGTTATCGCCGCCCCCGTCGTCCACGCTGGTGAACACGGGGTTTTTGGTATCGATTGAAAAAAAATCTGTTTCATCGTATTGACCTTGGTCATTGCCATCGGTATCCTGGGCTGTCGTGACCCGAATGTCTATATCCGATTTTCCTAGCTCGCTATCCGCAATATCATAAGATATTTCACAGCTTGTACTTGTGGCCCAATTATAAGAAACGTTGGAAAAGGTGGAGGAAAGATCGTTTCCGGGAAAAAAGATAGCAGGATTTACCCCGCTGTTCATTTCTTCTGAATAAACAATAGTAAAAACGTGCACCCCAGTATTCACATCGGCATCATCCACGGTACCAATTTGGTTGGTCAGGCTTGTTACCACGGGGGACGCTTTATCCGTGGCCAAAGTCCAGGAAATGTCTTTTAAAGTATCGTTAGTATTTAAACTTATTATGCTGTCAAGTGGGGTTGTGTATTGAAAAGAAACGGTATCTGTTCCCGAAACGTTAGAAGGGGTAAACAGCAGGCTCACGAATGCATCGTCGGCTGTACTCGTGCCCCCTCCAAGCGAACTGGTACTTGTACTAAAAAAAAGCATGGCATCGGAGGTCGTGTAGCCATCAGAGGAGACCAACCAACCTGCCAAGTTACTTGAATTAAAGGAGGCATCCTTCACCGCCTGGTCAAAATGAATTTCCAACTTATCCACGTTCCCGTCCCCATCATCGTCCACGGACCAAACCGTGGAAATGGTCAAGTCACCTGGATAAACCTTAATACAAAACACAAGGGTTATTAGGAATAAAAAGATTTTCTTTGCCATGTTCATGAGCTACTTGTTAACATTCATCTTTTTTCAACATTAAAACTTAGTACAGCCTATTGGCCGCGAGAGACAAAAATTATTCTGTTTTCATCGTTCCATCGGGCATAAGCTTGGTAAGGCTTATCATCCCGTTGTTTTCAAAACTCGTGTAACCAGCCAACACGTACCCGCCAAGAGGAGAGGATACAATGGCCGTGAATTCCTCGTTGCCCAGGCTTCCATGCGTGGCATCGGTTAGCTTGTTACCTTGCTCGTCCAAAAGAAGAAAATACCCGTCCTTTCCCCCGTTTCCCTTGGAATCGGTAGAACCCACGAGAATCAATTTCCCGTTATCGTGTAAACAAAAATCATAAACTAAATCTTCTCCCTGGCCACCAATTGTTTTTGTCCAAAGGGTATCTATCAACTGCTCTCCGGTACGAACCAGGAAAATATCATTTTTTCCTGCCCCGTAGCTCCTGGTTTGGCCTAAAATAACAAACCCGCCTTCCGGGTGTTCGCGTACAGAACACGCGAGATCATCTTCTTCACCCCCAAAGGTATAGGTATCTTGAATAAAGCCCAAATCGTTCACTTGATAAGCCACGATATTTTTTTTCTGGTGGTCGCTATGATAGGATATTCCTGCTGAAGTACCAACTATAATAAACTTGTCATCAAGAGTTTCCCGAATACATATACCTTCATCAAACTGTTCTGGTGCCCCGTAAAATTTTGACAACATGCTGTCACCTTCCAATGATGTTTTCATTAACAAAATATCCCTGTTGTTATCGGAATTTTCCCGGCCACGGGTTGAACTTCCCAATAACATCAAATCATTTTGAGAGGTTAACAAGGAATGCATCCCTTTTTCATGAGAACGATTGCCTAGCCTCTTGGTTATTAAACTATCGGTCCGGGGGTCTACAAACCAAAGGCAAAAGTCACTATTGCCCAGGGAATCAATATACGTGCCGAACACCAGGTACCTTCCGTCGGGCAATACCTGCAAATTAGCCCCCAGGTCTTCATAATCACTGCCAAATTCTTTTTGCCAAATTTTGTTACCGTATTTGTCCACCTGGATCAGTAAAATATCACTGCCCTTGAACAAGGTAGTAACGTTCCCGGCTACCAAATAACCATTTTCTTCGGAAAGGGCCACGTCAAAACCCTGATCCATGTATGAATGGCCAAAAAACTTGATAAAAGAATCTGCTTGCCCGGGTTTAATTTCTGCTTTTCCGCAGGCAGTTACAACTAGTATGATTATATATAACAGGGGCTTTGCTCTCATCCTATCGTTTTTTCCGGGGCATGTATAATGAATACACCCAATTAAAAGTTATCATGAAAGGGTTTATTGAAAAATCGCTAAATTGATGATACATGATATAAGTAAAGTACGGGTCATCATATCGTGCCCCTTCGTTAATTATATTTGACAAGCCAAGCTTATATCGTATATCTATTGCCACGTACCCGCGCTGTATGGGATACTTGATGCCCCCACCCATGAACAGCCAGTAATTCCAGGGGTTCACTTGGTCGATGATGGAGACATTCCCGGCCGCGATCTCGGTATGGCTATTATCAGTATATTCCCTAACGGGTGTGGCATTTGCCTGCTGAAGCAATGAAACACCCCCGCCAGCCCTGGCGTAGGGAACAAAACCATCAAGAGGGAAATCATAACTTAAGGAAACAGGCATTTGAAACAAATTAATGCTTTGCGGGAAATCAATGTTCGCGAAATTAAAAAGGACATCATTAAAGGTCCATTTATGTTGGGAATATTTCATCCCAAGGTTTAATTCTAGTCGATCGCTCAAGTACTTGTTTAGCCGAAAACCCAGGTCAAAACCCATATCGGGGTTATAAAGGGGTTGCCCATTATCATTTAAACTCCCCAGGCTAAAAGGCTGCCTGGGGCTAACGCCCGAGAAGTTAATGCCCCCCGAGAAACCCAGGCTAAAAATCGGGGCCGTGTGGTAAGTGTTATATAAGTACACGAATTCATCCGGATCGGTAGATACGGTTTTATATTCCGGGAATTTTTTAAGGAAAGAGTGCATGTACTTGTCAGCTTCGCCCCGCCGATCCTGGTACAAGTATGATAAAATTACCAATTTGTAGGCTTGCAACAAATCGTTTTTTTCAAAACCATCCCGAATGCATGGCAAAAGCAAACCGGGTATCTCTTCCAATACCCCCCTTTCATATAACCTTTCAGCTTCTATCAATTGATTCGCGCAATTACTTTGACCTTTAATTAGGTTTGCAATAATCATGAAAAAAAGAAAAAAGAAGCTAAATGTATATCTTGTTCCCATTTTTATTTAATTGTTTCAACCGTTTTTTGGTAAGTGACATCTTGGGCAACATAGGTTTGCCACTCGGCTTCGGTCATGTTCCTTTGCAATTCGGGACGCAAGTATTCAGCCAAGTCAGAAAGGTACACGGGCCAGGCTATTATTTGATGATTGGCAGCGCTAGCATACAAGTATTCCCCGGTATCATCAAAAGTTAGTGACCATACCCATGATTCATGATCGCCCAGTACCACGGGAGGTGCGTTTAAATCCTCCATAAGCCATATTTTTACCTGCCCATCAAAAGAAGCCGAGGCCAATCTCGAATTGCCCGGGCTAAAGGCCAAATCGTTAATCCTTGCTTGATGGGCCTTAAAACTCGCGATGACTAAATTATCCTTGGTGGAAAATATCAGAATTTCTCCATTTTTATCCCCCAGGGCTAAAAATTTCCCATCATCGCTAAAAACAAGGGAGTATAATAAATTGTTTTCTTCTTGGTAAATTATATTTTCACCTTTATTGCCATCCATGGATACCGAGATAACTTCCCCTTCCCTGGTGCTGGCTATGAATGAATTGTTCACGGGATTTACCTGGAAAGCAAGCAAGTCACTTGCTGATTCATACAGGATAATATCTTTAAATGTTGTTAAATCCCACTGCCTAACAGTGTTATCGGAGGCAAGCGAATAAAGGGTATTTTCATCTTGCCCAAATTTTAATGAAACAACATATCCTTCATGTCCTTTCAATTGATAAGATTGCCCCGGATCATTAATGTTAGAAAGAAGTATTCCTGCCCCAGAAGTGCCGCATGCCAACCATTTCTCATCAACCGAGATGTCTAATGTCCTATTAGGCACTTTATTGTTCAAAATCACTTTTCCCTCGGCCTTTAACGGGTTTTTGAGGCCCCAGGCATATATGGCCCCATCGCCCGAGGCACTGTACAAGCATTGTTTTTCAGGTGCATAAACCAATGCTTTCACGGCATCCGAATGCCCCTTTAAAACATTAAACCCCACGGGTTTCTTTGCCTTTACCGATTGGTATAACCCCCTGTAAATATCCGGTTCATGTTCTGTGCCCCCGTTGTTATGGTTAAAAATATATGCTTGCAAGGCCAAAAGTCCTTTTAAATCTTTATCGTTCTGTATTTGCACGGATTTCACGGCCATGGATTGCGCGATAGAAACCATACGGAGCCTTTTTGCCCTGGCACTGGCTTCTTCGGCAATGGATTTTTGTTCTAGTGCTTCCTTCGCGTTTTTCTCGGCCAACTTGCTTTGCCTTATCGCCTCGCTCGATTTCTCGTTGGCAATTTCTTTTTGCTTGATAGCTTCCTGGGCGTTCATCATCGCGAGGCGTTGTTGCTCCCTTGCTATTTCTGACTGTTTAAGGGCTTCTTGCTCGTTTTTCAAGGCGAGCTGTTTTTGTTCTTCGGCTTCCTTTGACTTATCCTCGGCAATAAGCCGTTGCTCCTGGGCAATTTCGGTTTGCTCGTCGGCCAATTGTTTTTGTGTTTCAGCTTCTACACGCATTTGCACGGAATACAACATGAAACCAAGGGAAATAATGGCTGCTGAACCCAGTATCACGGCAAACATACGGGTCCTTCTCAAGGCCCTTTTTTGTTGCTTGATTTTGTTTTGTTCCTCGGCCTTGAACTCTTTTTCACTGGTATTCAAATATACCATTGTCCTCTCGAAAGCCGGGTTATACCTTCGTGCCCATGCCAGGGTAGGTTTTTGCTTTTCCCGCCAGTTCAAGGCCAATTGCAAATCCGGGGGACGCCAAAGGCCTGTTTTCCCTTCCTGGAATAATTCTGCCGCTTCCGCCAATCGCTTGTACATTTGAACAGAATGGGATTCCTCGTCAACCCATACTTTCAACTTGTTCCATATCCTCATGAGGCTCTCGTGCGAGATATCGACCATGGTATCTGATAATAACTCGACCTCGTGTGAAGGGGTGAGGAAAGATCGGCCAGGTTTACGGAAAATGTCAATTATTTTTATTAACTCACTATTTTCGGCTCGCGCGATCTCAGCGATCTCTGACACGCGGGAGGGTCTGCGGATACCCCGGTTATCACTGCCTTTCTCGGTAAGTGTCTTGAACATGGAAGCCGCTATTTCTTTCTCTCCCGGGGTTAATTCATCAAAAGCTTCGGTTGCGTGTTCAGAAAGGGCTTTTTCCATTTTGCCCACGGCCTCGTAATCATCAATAGTCAATGGGCTATCACCGGGTTTATTTTTTTTCCAGTGCTCCCAGGTACGCATCAGGGCATGTTGCAAGATAGGCAGTTGATCGGGATTATCCCCGATATCATTCAATAATTGTTGCACCAGGTTGGAATCGACCTGGCCCTGTCCCACCGCTACCGGGCCCTTAATGGCATCCCGGAAATTATCACGATCCATTTGTGGAACAAGGTAATTACTGCTATTTATCAATTCGGTCAATTCTTGAAATCGTGCGCAATCACCAATAAAATCGGAACGCATGGTTAAAACAACGTAAACAGGGGCTTCTTTTTGTTTGACCGCGGTAACCAATAGTTTCACGAAAGCTTCTGATTCGTTCACGCTTTCTTCGCTTGCCCCTCCTTGCCTATAACGGAAGAGTTCTTCAAATTGATCCACCAGGATCAATATATTATCATAAGCTGGTATCTGCTGGAACATTAAGGCTTCTATCAACCCCCGTGAACTGCTCCGAAGGATCGACTCGGTCAGGTTTTTATTGATAAGAAAATCTTCGCCCGACAGTTCTTCTCGTGCACTTTTCATTAGCGAAGCCGACAGGTTATTGATAGGACGGCTACCCGGGCGGGTTGTAATAATCCGCCATCGAGCCCCGGCATGGGTAATAAATCCTCCATACAAGGACGGCACGACACCACAGTACATCAATGAGGATTTGCCACTTCCAGAAGCCCCGATCACCGCGACAAAACGATTTAACGAAAGCTTGTAAAGGATTTCTTCACTTTGTCCTTCCCGTCCAAAAAACAAATGGCTTTCCTCTGGCGAAAAAGGCCTAAGACCAGGAAAAGGGTTAAAAGAAAGCCCCTCCTCCTTTTCGCGGGTATTAACCATTACCTGCTGCTGTGTTTCCATTTCTTGCTTTTTCGATAAATCCTATAAGGTTCTCTTCTAAATTTTTTCCATCAAACCTGAAAATTTCTACCCCCTCGAAAAAAGAAAGGTCCATTTCAGGTATTTCAGGAACAGAAAGTATGCCTTTTGCCTGAAAAGTAATATCCCTTCCATAACCAGGTGATTTTAACAAATCTTTCATCTTGCTCCTGAACCACTGGTCGTTTTCATTACCGTAAAAAATAAGCACTGAATCACAACTAACAAGATTTTGCCGATGTTTGCTTACAATATTAACATTTTGTTCGTTGAATTCTGGTATGATAACCCGAAAACCTTTTTCTTTCAGTATATTTTCGATAGAATGGCCAAGTGCCAGGTCATTTTTATCGCATATCAAGTAAACCAAGGGTACTGAACTTGTCTCCTTCTTCCTTGTCTGATAAAAATGAGAAAAATTCTCGATCTTGTATTGGATAATGTTTTTCATCTCCTCGA
This sequence comes from uncultured Bacteroidales bacterium, assembly GCA_964552835.1. Lineage (GTDB taxonomy): Bacteria > Bacteroidota > Bacteroidia > Bacteroidales > CAYFUP01 > CAZKIR01. Next base: position 10,922 of record CAZKIR010000024.1, on the reverse strand, counting down.
TGGGGGATTGAATGATTTCTGCCCCCGCCAGGGCCAGGGCGTCCCTTTTAACTTGTTCTACAAATTTATATTGTTCTTCGTCTGTTATATTCAAGTGGTATGGCAGCCAAATTAAACGGAACAAGGGGCTTGCTTTATAATCGCCTTTTTGGATTAACTGGGCGGCAAATCGGTTTTGAAGCTCCACGAGGGATTGTTCACTGCCCTCCACGTGCTCACCATATTCATTTCCGATTACATGGATAGACAAAAAAGCCTTTTCTAAATTTGCTAACACTTCTTTTTTTAAGGCCTGGTAACCGATAGGTAGTTTTTTTTCAGGCAATACCTGGTAGCCGTTCAAGACAAGTTCCCTTCGCAAAACATCCCGGTTATGTTCTTGCCAGGGCACGGTTTCTGCCAGGTAAACAATATTATGTTCCCGGGCACCGGGCTTTAGCGATTGCAGCCTGTCTGGACAACATTTAAAAAGAATATCATAAGCTACGTCTAATATTTTAAGCCAAAAATCAAACCCCTTACCGGGCATGGAAGTTTCTGGTATTAAATTCTTGTCTAATTGATAAAACTTGTAAACCGGGCTTTGTTCCAGGCCAACGGGTAACTCCAAGGCCTTAACAGGTTCGGGGAAAACCCGGAATGCACGGGAATTTTTGTCATGAACGTGCTTTTCAATCATTTGCCATTCTTCCCTGCATTTCTTCGAGGTAGTTGCAAAACTTGAAATAACAAGGATAAAAACATCATCATCTTCCCCAATTCCCTCGCTCGTATTGCTTATCTTTACTTCAGACCTTAAAATCCGCTCCAATAAATATCCCAATGCTTTCTGAAAGCCATCAAACCAAACGGACATAGTTTCATCAGGTTGATCCTCGGAATAACAAGAACTAACACGTATTTTCAACTCCTTGCCCATGATTTGTTCATGAATTTTATTGCCAGCTTGATGAAAAGACAAATATAGTAGGTTTATACTTGAATTCCAATAACCAATATATCATCAATCTGGGGGTAATTTTCGCGCCATGTACTTAAGGACTCTTCTAATAAGGCTTTTTGCTCGTTCATCGGTTTTTTTGCAGCTTGTAAAAGTAGATTTTTGAAATTCTTAATCATGAACTTCCTTCCTTTTGCCCCACCAAATTGATCCACGTAACCATCCGAGAAGATGTACAAAGTATCTCCTTTTTGAATTTCCAACTCGTGGTTGGTAAAGGGTAACAGGTCCTTGTCAATAAAGGTTCCGATGGGATGCTTGTCCCCTTTAAACTGGATAATCTCGCCGTTCCTCACCACGACGAGGGGGTTATATGCCCCGGCAAATTCTATCAGACTTTTGTCTTTATGGATGGCCAACAGGGCCATATCCATCCCATCCCTCACGCTGGTCACGCCAGAGGTCTGTTTAAGGACGTGCGTTACTCCATAGTTAATCTCATGGAGGATTTCAGAAGGTTTTCGTACCCCTTTCACGTTTACCACGAAATTTAACTGGTTATGGCCCACGATCGACATGAAAGCCCCGGGCACACCATGGCCAGTACAATCAACTGCTGCTATTAATATACGATCCTCCAGTTCTTTTATCCAGTAAAAATCCCCACTAACAATATCTTTTGGCTTATAAAGGATAAAAGAATCCGGCACAAGTTTATTAATCATCTCGTTGGCAGGCAATATAGCGTTTTGTATACGCTTGGCATAAATGATGCTGTCAGTGATATTCTTCTTTTGCTGCTCGATTTCCTTGTAGGCAGATTCCAACTTGGTATTTTTCTCTGCCAACAAGTTTCTTTGCTCTTCCAGGGCATCCCTTTGTGCCTCGATTTCCTCTTTTTGCTGGCTTATCTCGTAAGTCCTTTCCCGTACTTTATCTTCCAGCTCGTTGTAATAGCTTTCCAATTGCTCTATCATCAAGTTAAAATGTTGGGAAAGCCTGGTTATTTCATTATTACCAACCACGTCGGCCCGTTCGTTCAAATGGCCATTGGTAATCCGGTTCACGTTGTTCACCAGTTTCTTGATAGGATCTGTAATAATCTTGGTTTTATTATAAATCAAGAAAGTTACAATGACGATTGTCAATCCAAAAATGATAAAAAACTTGATCAATTCTTTGCGCAACAACATGATTTCGGCCGTTCGATCAGAAATAATAAGGATTACAGAACCCTTGTACAAATCGGTGTTGGCACGGGGCATGTAGATATATGAATAATTCAGGTGTTTTCCGTTAACCTTGACATTTTTGCTCACGTTTTGCCTGGATTTAAATACCCTGGCCAACAAGTTCCAATCTACTTGTTCCTCCTCGGCACTCTTATACAATGAAAACGGCTGTTCTTCGCCGATGAACATGTCCACTTTCATGATACTTTCTTGTTGCTCGGGCAGTTCATCAAGCCGTTTCTTAATAAATTGAACGATTTCGTCAGCCTTCTCGGAATAAACCCCCAGCTCAACAATATACTTTCCATCCAGTGTAGGGTGATAAGTATACTTTTTTAATCGCCGGGTACTAGCTTCTACCGCGATACGTTCGCTCACGTATTCACCTTTTTCAAAAACATCCAGCAAGTATTTTTCATGCGCTTCCCCAAAATCAAACAAGTTTAAATTGGTATCCTTTAAAAAGGTAGTATTCACGATATCGCCTTCCCGGTTAATAATGTAAATATCTTCCAACTTGGGGTTCATGCCAAGTTCGAGGCGGATTTTCATAAGATCGGCTTCTTCGATATTCTCGGTATCCCTAAAATAATGGTTTACAAGCTTATCGCTGTATTCCCTCGTCCGCTCGTCCAGGTTACTCTCTAAAATCTCGAGTGTAATATCCTGGAACTCGTGAATATAGGTTATTTCTTCCGATATAATTTCTTTTTTAAACTCGTTCGATTCTACCAAATTATTCTTACTATTCAAATAATTTAGCACTGCCAGCAAGAGCAAGGCAATTACCACGGGTATTACCACGTTCAAGATAAGTTGCCTGAAAATAGTCGTCCGCTGTTTCTGCGCTGCCATCATGATTTGATCCAAATTCCTGTATTTTTTTCTGTTAAACCCTAATTCATAAAAAACCCTGCAATCTCTGGATGGTGAAACAAAATCTTGTTAAAAGCATTTTGTTCTATTCCAAAAATCGCGACATCCTTTTCGGCTTCAAGATAATAATTATTTAGTTGATAATTATTAATCTTGTATAAATTCATAATACTTTTTTCCATTATTTCGTTATCAACATGCTCGTTATCACGCAATAACACTTCTCCTTTATAAGCCAGTAACAAAGCAAAAGGGGTATCTGCCAGCATGTATTTTTTTCCATTTTCAACATGGAACAACCTCATCTCGTTAGCAAGCTCATAGATCAGTTCCCCGTGGATTTCCTGGAAACCCTTTTTATTTTTTAAAAGCAAAACACGTTCCACCAAAGGATAATGCTTTCCCTCGTCAATAGCCTTTAACCTTGTTTTCAAATCCTTCTGTAGTTTCGCGCTCAATCGGAGAAAAACGTTTTCATAACGTTCCGGGTCTATATCCCGCGTAACCAGGGCGGCAGTTTCACGCAGCAAAGCATCGGGGTTAAATAAATGGGCCACGATGTCATCCGAGATATACCGGTCCTTTTCATTGGCCGCGAGCAAGCTATAGATAGCGCAAGCCTTTGTCCAATGGGTCACTTGGTTCAGGTCACGGTTCGTGATCTCGTTCACGAGTTCCCGGTATGTCCAAGTTTGAAGTGGAAAATATGCTTCAAGTTGCTTTAACTTCTCAACTTTTGTATTATCTTCAAAAATAGGAAATAAAAACGGTTTCAACTCATCTACCACGAACAAATCCAATAATTCTATGGCATAACCAATCCCCTCTGCCGTGCCACTTTCAAGGTTCTCCCTCACCTGTTCTATTGAGCCGGGATCGTAAGACAATGAAAGCAGCAGGAACAATTTATCATAATTCTCTTTCAATTCATCCTCCAGTGCTTCTTTCAAGTCGGGCAACTTACCTGTACTGCCCATGCTAACCTGTGCCGTGTAAATCCATGCTATCGAGCCAATGGTATCTTTAATGGATTGTTGAATTTGTTGGTTCTCATGATCGTTTTTGTACCCACTCTTTTTAAGGGCAACCAAGGATTCGTGGACAATCTCCCTGTTCATTCCCTCCAGGTTATGAAGCAGGGTTTCTATAGCTTTTTTTCCTCTTACATTTCCAAGTATCTTGGTAACCTGGATCAGCCCCTTGGTTTGCATACCCGTTTTGTTATAGGCCAGTTGCATTTGTTCAACCGCGTTATCGCCTATTGATTCCAGGGCTTCAGCCGCGTAATGCCCATAAAGCGGGTCTTCCAACATATCAATTAAATAATTCACGATATCCTCGTTATACACGTGCGATGCCACTTTTATGGCTTCTACCTTCACCCGTGGCTCCACGTCCCTTAAAAGTTTAGATATGGCTTGAATGAATTCATTTCTCTTGTCTTTTATTTCATCAATCAAGTGAATTGATTGAACCCGTTTTTTCCAATTTCTTGAATTGCTTAACTTGTATATCAGGGCAGGTGACATTTTGGTTTGGATATCTTCGGTCAAGGCCTGGATTACCTGATGGGCCCTTTCACGGAATGTTTCATCTTTTTCCTGGTTTAGATATTCTTTCAAAAACCCGATGGCCTCGGGCATATCATATTTTTCATACTCGGTAAAAATAAATTCCTTGATCCCTTCACTGGTATTTTTCATTAACAAGTCGCCTAAAATGGATAAATACTTGTATGGGTATATTAGGCGGGCCAACCGCAAGAGATAAATAACCCGTTCGGGGACAGCACTATCAATTTCTTGTAATATTTTCACCAGTTGGTTATCTTCCCGGATCGCTTTTCGCATATTTTTAAAACGGGAAAGAGACGCTCGCAAGGCTGATTTGTATTCGTTATATAAGCGGAAAGAGACAATAGACCAAATTATCAGGATAAATACCAACACGTAAATAAAGTGAATAATCTTGATAAAATCAAGGGCACTGAGGATTACCAGCACCAGGCCTGCCGTTACGGCAGCTATCTCGTTAATGGTACCGTCTACGCGGGCTTGCACGTCGTAGCGTACGCGTTTATCAAGGGATTGGTACAAAATTTTGAACGAGGGGACTTCTATGGAATCTTTTAATGCTTTCGAGAACAACTTGGTCAAGGAAATAATTAAAAAGAAAAACGCGAAATTCCCTGCCGCCGCGTCAAAACCCACGAAAGTACCAATCAGGCTGGCAATTATCCCGAAAACACACAACAAGATAGGCGATATGGCCAAGACGAGTTTTAAGCCGTAAGTTTTAACCATCTTACTGTAAACCATTGTTTTAACCAAAATCGTGAATATCATCATGGTACCGTTAAATACCCCAAGGAACATGGCCAGTTCCGTGGAATCCGGGTATTGCTCGTGGGCCACTGAAAGAAAAGTGTACTGGATAAAAAACAGGCTCATCATGGACAAGATAACAAAAACAGACATGAAAAGCACGAAATTATTCTTTAACAATTGAAATAAATTCTTTTCTTTATTTGATTCCTGGCTATCTTCTGCTTCTTGTCCGGTAGCTACAGCATTTTTCAAATTAGTCTTACCAGTAATCAAGGCTTGAAAAATAAGGCCAAAAAAGATACTAAACCCGCAAATATAAAACAGGTTCCTGGTGCCAATACCAATGGTCAAAAGAACAGGGATAAGGTATGAACTAATAATAATCCCGAATACCCATCCAGAATCAATAAGCCCAAAAAGGCGTTTTCCCTGGCGCAAGGTAAAAATTCGCCCTACCGTGCCCCAGAAACCCACGAAAGCAACGATACGTAGCGGGCCCATCATCACGAATATAAAAAATATTAACCATTTTGACTGCACGAAAGCAAAGCTAAACCGCATGAAAAAAGTAAGCAGCGCGATGATCAATAAATTATAAATAGCCAATCGCGAAAAGGGGATTTTATGTTGTGCTCTCGAGTAAATGGATGTCATGATAATGCCCACCAAACCGGATATAAGGTAAGCCTTGGGGATCATCCGGGCTTCAAATTGTTCTAGGAACAAGGCCGAAGCACCTACTTCAAAAACCCCTTCAAAGACGCCAAGAAACATTGAAAGCCCCAGCAAAATAAGTACGCTGGCGCTTTCATCTTTCTCAATATTAAATATTTTTAAAAAGCCTTGGGCCATTATAAGATCGTGAAAAACGTTTTTTTAATAACCGGTACAAGTTAAGAAAAAAGCAGAAAACAGCCTAATAATTTTTTTTCCCACTTATATTTTCAAGAAAATTTCATGCCATTTTATATCTTGCCAATTTTGTTATACCTTAATTAACAGTTGTTTATAAAAAATTATTTCGGCCTGCCCGTGAATAGCTAAATATTCATGGGTTGCATATTAAACATATTTATATATATTTGAGAATATTAAATATTCTGCAATGTTTGGTCAAGGAGACATTCAGGATCCTATAATAAACCGGAGAAGAGAGGTGGTGTTCGTGATATTATCTGGTTTATTCCTGGGTTCATTAGCCATGCTAAATATTTTAGGTATATCAAGGCTTATTGATTTATCCTTTAATTTATTTGGCACAGAAATCCCATTCCTGGTTTTTATCGGGGTATTACCTTATCCTATAACATTCTTGTGTACAGATTTTATTAGTGAACTATATGGCCGAAAGCGGGCCAACATGGTGGTTTGGATAGGCTTTATCTTGAACATGTGGGTTATTTTTATTATATGGCTCGGCGGGATACTGCCCCCGCGCCCGGAGATCATTGCCGAAACCGGGCTACCCGCCCTGGATGCCCCTGATCGCGTATTTTTCGAGATACGAAAGTTAACCTTCGGGGCCACGGCCGCTTCCATGATTGCATACCTTACCGCCCAGTTCGTGGATGTACAGGTATTTCATTTGCTCCGTAAGCTTACCAGGGGCAAGGCTTTATGGCTTAGGAATAACGGGTCGACACTTACCAGCCAGATGGTAGACTCGGTGGCCGTCGTGTTAATCACTTATTATTATGCCGACGCGATTCATTTTAAAGAAGGTGAAGACGTGATGAACAAGCTTTTTATCCTTATCTTGTCCAACTACTTGTTTAAGATGTCCTCTGCCCTTCTTGACACGATCCCTTTTTATATTGGCACCAGGTATTTATCAAAATACTTGAAACTGGATCTTTACAAGGAATACGAATCCCTTCCTGCTAAAGAAAAAAAACGGATATTTAAAAAGCGGCCCTTAAAAAACTAAGACGCATCCAGCGTTTTCTTCTTAACCGCCTCGAAAGCACCTTGTATAATTCTTTTCCTGTCAAGTTTTTTGCATTGACCACGAACTTGGCCTTGCGATAATACTTGTTGCGCTTGTGAAGGGTTTTTCTGATATAACGGGTCAATTCTTCTTCTGATTTGCCCCATATTAACGGGCGGTTAATCTTGGCATTGATCAAGCGGCTGACCAATGTCCTTACATCCAGTTTTAAATATACCGTTAGGCCTTGCCGGTTCATCTTTTTTATGTTGTCATAAAAACAAGGGGTACCCCCTCCCGTGGCCATAACGAAATCATCTTTTTCAAGGGTTTCGAGCAAAGCTTCCCGTTCAATTTTCCGAAAGGCTTCTTCCCCATCGCTATTAAAGATATGCTTTATTGTCCGTTCCTCCCTTGATTCAATATAATGATCCAGGTCTATAAATTCCATATCCAACAATTCAGCAAGCTTTTTGCCATAAGTGGTTTTACCAGAACCCATGAAACCAAACAAAAAAATCCTCATGTTTTATTCATTAAATAGTAGCATTAAACAGGCCCCCGTTTGGCACTAGCTTCATTCATGCTCCCGGGGCAATCATTGCGCGGGATAAAGATATAAATTTATATTGAAACAAAAAAGCACGGCATTTTCCTGTCTACCTGCCCTGGAACATGGCTACATGGTGGCCCTAAAAAAATATAACATTTTCAAAGAAACACGACATATTATCCCGGGGTGCCGGGCACCTGTTTCACGTGAATACTGCTGAAAAAGCCTGAAAGGGTTGTAATAAAAAAGATCACGGGGGAAAAATTTGCCCGCGGGCAAAGCAAGCAAGTAAAATCGAGACTAAAAATCAAGGTTTAACTGGTTACCCGAACTTTTTTCCTCATTATTCCCATTTGCAGGTGCTTCCTTATCCTTGGGCAGTGGTTTCTCGCGCGGTTCCAGCGTGTTTATTTTCTTGATGGTGTAGCTGCTCAAGCGCTTACCCCTGGCTTTCGAACCTTTCACACCAATAAAATCTTCCGCGTCAATCACCTCATCGTCTTTCTTGCCATGCTTCTTCGGGTCAAAAATAATCTTGTAACGCGGGAAATTTTTTGCCGATAGATAGATTACCCTGGATTTCTCGTTTTCTCCGGTAACCTGGATTTCTTTCATTGAATCCTCGGCAGTAAAACGTTTGATGTAATAGAATTTTTGATCTGCATCATAGTATACCAAAGTATATATTTTATCCGGGTCCCATTTCTCGATTCGCTCGATATCGCTCTCGAAGTGATTTGACAAATCATAATTAGTCAACCGGTAATACCCTGCCCTGGAAAACACGAGTATTTTGTCGCCCTCGTGGAACTCGCCCAGGTACTGGCCTTTCTCTTCCGTGTTCAACCGCAGGGTTTCCGGTTCAAACCATATTTTCCGACCGCCCAGGGTAGAATCGCCTTTTTCTTTTAGTTTTATCTTGTGAAGGGCATGGCGGGTAAGAATATTTCCCTGGGCATTTCTGCCCTTGATGGTCATTTCGCCGAAATCAAAATCAAAATGCAATTTTTTCAAGCGTGGCTTTGGCGCAAGGCTAATCCTTAACACCTCTGCCTCGCCATTGGGGTTAGAACTAAAATACAACACCCGGGAATTAGGGCTGCCCTTGGTAATATCATATTCCTTGTCACGGGTCAAGCCAGTGATGGCGCACCTTTTTGACATTATGTTACCAAGCAGGCCATCACGGTAAATAATGTTATAGATAGTCCGCTTGTCATTCCGCTTAAAAACCTGGACATGTAAGATATTCTTTCCCACGAAGGCTTTCTCGGGCACTTTGGTGATAAGATAACTGCCATCTTGCCGAAACACCAGGATATCGTCAATATCAGAACAATCGCACACGAACTCGTCTTTTTTCATGGAAGTGCCAATAAAACCTTCCGCACGGTTCACGTATAATTTCTCGTTGGCAACCACCACCTTGGTAGCCTCTATATTCTCAAAACTTCTTATTTCTGTTTTCCGTTCGCGGCATTTACCGTATTTCTTCTTTATTTGCTCGTAGTAATTTATAGAGAAAGGAATAATATTGTCCAGGTGGTTTTTCACCTTTTCCATCTCTTCTTCGAGCCCTTTAATATACTCGTCTGCTTTTTTCGAATCAAATTTTGAAATCCGCTTGATCTTTATCTCGGTGAGCTTGGTAATGTCCTCAACGGTCACTTCCCTCTTCAAACGTTTTTTAAAAGGTCCAAGCCCTTTGTCTATGGTTTCGATGATGGCCTCCCAGGTCTCGCAGTCTTCAATATCGTTATAAATCCGGTTCTCTATAAATATTTTCTCGAGAGAAGACATGTGCCAGGATTCTTGCAGCTCGTTTAACCGGATTTCCAGTTCCAGGGTAAGCAATTTCACGGTATTTTCTACCGATAATTTCAACATTTCGCTTACACCAATAAACTTGGGCCTTCCTTGATCAATCACGCAGGAATTGGGAGAGATAGAAACCTCGCAATCAGTAAAAGCATACAAGGCATCAATGGTTTTGTCCGGGGAGATACTATTTGTAAGGTGCACTTGTATTTCAACCCGCTCGGCAGTATTATCGTCAATTTTTTGTATCTTGATCTTGCCTTTCTCATTTGCTTTCACGACAGACTCTATAAGGCTGGTAGTCGTTTTTCCAAACGGGATTTCAGTAATGGCCAGGGTTTTGCGATCAACTTTCTCGATACGCGCCCGTACTTTCACGGCACCCCCGCGCAAGCCATCATTGTACTTTGAAAAATCTGCCAGCCCGCCTGTTGGGAAATCTGGCAAAAGTTCGAAAGGTTTGCCCTTTAAATGTTTTATCGAGGCATCAATTAATTCATTAAAATTATGCGGCAAGATTTTTGAAGCCAGCCCCACGGCAATCCCTTCCACTCCCTGGGCAAGTAAAATAGGGAATTTAGCGGGAAGGATAATGGGTTCCTTGTTCCGGCCGTCATAGGAAGATTTCCATTCGGTAGTCTTGGGATTAAATAAAACATCATGGGCAAATTTTGACAACCTGGCCTCGATATACCTCGGGGCTGCCGCACTATCCCCTGTAAGGATATTGCCCCAGTTTCCCTGCGTTTCCACGAGCAACTCTTTTTGCCCAAGCTGTATCAATGCATCACCAATAGACGCGTCGCCATGAGGGTGATATTGCATGCTGTAACCGATGATATTGGCCACCTTGTTAAAACGGCCATCATCAATCCGCCTCATGGCATGCAATATACGGCGTTGCACGGGTTTTAAGCCATCCCCGATATGTGGTACGGCCCGTTCCAGGATCACGTAAGAAGCGTAATCCAAAAACCAATCCTCGTACATACCAGACAAGTGCGTGACCTTGTGCGCCTTATCTTCTTTTGTTTTTTTTGTGTTTTTACCAGGACCTTCCGGGTTCGCCCCGTCTTGTTTCTCCAAATCGTCAGACATGTATTTGTATGTATTTCCTTTCCTTTATGATTCTAATAATACTTCCTCGTAACGCAAGTTTTCGATAATAAAATGTTGTCTCTCTGGCGTATTCTTTCCCATGTAAAAAGAAAGCAAATCCGAGGCGGTGTCTTCTTTACGCCACCGCACA
>CAZKIR010000023.1:3003-17681 GCA_964552835.1 uncultured Bacteroidales bacterium | reverse complement strand
TTCGGTTGTAGCGGCAATTAAAGCCCCCGTCCGGCAATTGTTGGGAGAGGATAAAATCAACGATCGAGTGCAGTTCTTCTTCTCTTGCCTGGAAGTAAGAACAAAAATCCAGGGCCATCCCGTTCAGGCACACGTCGCTGTTGTTTACCGTACCACTGGGGTTAATTCCCCCGTCCTGGCCTTTCTCTTTTTGCAATATCATGGCCAGGCTTTCGCGGACAGGCCTGCAATTTTTGGGCAACGCGAGGTTCCGTAAATCCAACAAGGTATAATGGCTCGAGGTCCACTTGGGTTGGTAGTAGCCCAAGCCCCAGTGCCCGTTGTCTTTTCTGGTGGCAAGGTATGCCGCGCCCCAGCCTTCGTTGGCAATTTCCCCTTGGAGGGCGGGTTTTTCTTCATCAAGCAAATCACGGCATACCTGATACTGGATAGAAATGTCCCCCTCCAGGAGCCAATCGATAACGCGCGAAAATCCCATTAATATAGGATAGGGATTACTTTTGGCTCGCTCAGTAATACATCCGGCCTTTCGGACTGTATTTCACGTATGGCCTTTTTAATTTTGGCCAAGGTACATGGCATGGTCGCTACCGAGAACGTGGCCCGGTCTGTTTTGTGCCGGTTATGGCTCACGGTGTCAATATTGATCTTTTGTTTGCCGATAGCCGTGGTCACCAAACCCGTGGTACCTGGGGCATCGGTGGTTTCAAAGGTAATGATGTAGGGCAATGTAAAATGGTTCACGTCCAGGAACTCGTAATTGGCTTGGTTTTCAGGATGTATATTGTTGTCCTCGTATTTGGCAGCGAACACGACATCGGCCACGATGGAACTAGCGGTTTCTGAGCTGCCCGCACCTGCCCCGACCAAGATGTGTTTACCGGAATATTTGTTATTTACCCGCACGGCATTCGTGGCCCCGTTTACTTCTGATAGGAAATTATTGTTTTTCACCATCATGGGCTGCACGGTAGCGTAAAGGTTTCCATTGCTTTTTTTCGCGTAGCAAATAAGCTTTATCTTGCAAGCAATTTCACGGGCAAAATCCATATCTTCGCTGGTAATATCCTCTATGCCTTTAATTTTTAGTTGTTCCATGCTTATGTCCATGCCAAAAGCCAGCTTTACCAGGATAACCAGCTTGTGGCCCGCGTCATAGCCATTGATGTCAAAGGTAGGGTCGGCCTCGGCATAGCCGTTTTCCTGGGCAAATTTCAGGGCATCCTCAAAAGAAAGCCCTTCGTTGTGTATGCGCGATAGGATGTAATTGCTCGTCCCGTTCATGATGCCCGAGATGGATTCGGGCTTGTCGCCCGAGAAACTTTCGCGAATGGTTTTGATAATGGGAATGGCCCCGCACACGGCAGCTTCCAAACCAATGGTGACACCATTTTCGGCAGCGGCCTGGCATATTTCCTTGCCCCTGGTTGCCATCAAGGCCTTGTTGGCGGTCACCAGGTGCTTGTTTGCCCGGCAGGTGTCAAGGGCCAACTGGTATACCATATCGCCCGTGCCACCGATGGTCTCGATAACAAGATCAATTTCTTCTGATGCAATCACTTCCTGGATGTACTGCCGGGCCTCTTCTGGCTGCAAATCTTTGCCCCCGCCACTAAAAAGCTCAAGTGGCAAGTTAAACCGCTTGGCCGCGACGGAAGGGTATAGTTCCACGATGGTCTCCAGGTTTATCTTCCGGGACGCCCGGGTTTCCAATTCTTCTTCAAGTTCCCTTAATATTTGTGCCACCCCACCGCCCACGGTGCCGCACCCGAAAATAGCTATATTAAAATCTTTGCTCATGGCCAGGCCTTTCAATTTATTCTATAATAGTTGGCAAATGTATGGAATAGGGGCGTTTTGTGCAAATAAAATCCTGGTTAAAGTTCAATAATTATACCTGTTTCCAATGAACGGGACAGCCCTTTTCTAGGAAACAAGGGAAAATTTTCGTCCGAGAAGAAATCCATGTTATAATTGAGGGATAAGGAAATGTGCTTGTAAAGGTGTATGTTAACCCCGCCCATGAAGGCCACTGAATGATAAGAGAAGTTATAAAGGTTAATGCCCCCGGCTAATTTTGGCTTAATCCTGTACTTATCATAAATATATTCAACCTAAAAGGGTACCTTAGAGTTGGCTTTCCCCGGGATCATGGTAATGATTAGGCCTGTCCGGAAATAGAGTTTCTCGTTAGACCGGGGCAACCAAAAATGGCCATAACACCCGGTTAGGAAATAATTGCCCGTTAATGTACTGGTTTGCAAGTAGCTTAGTCCACCCCCCTACAGCTTCCATGTTAAGCTTTACCAGGGGCAATTCTTTCTTGAACTGGATACATTGTTCATCTTCAGCACAAACATGGTAATGATAGTTTTTTGCCAAGCTTACCAGGTTCTTGTGGCCGGGTTCTTGAATACTTGAAATCTTGGTTTTTAAACCAGGGGCGTCTTTCATGTAATAGGTCAAAACCCCCACGTGTTTGTATGACTTTATCTTGTACATTTTTTTTCATTGGGATGACAAGGAAATGGCCAAGGATATATGTTTTATCTTCCACTCTGATCACGATTTGGTGAAAGCCGTGAAATTGACCAATCGCTTGAATTATAAAATTGGACAGGATGTTGGGCTGGTTTCCTTCAATGACAGTCCTTTAAAGGAAATAGCTGGAAATGGTATTACCACCATTTCCACTGATTTTGAACAAATGGGCCGCCACATGACCCGCATGATACTGGAAGGCACCAGCACGGCAATTCACAATGAGAGCAAGGTATATTTAAGAAACTCATTGTAAAAAATAAAAATAGAACAAAAAGGAAAACAAGATTTTTTTTATGCATCTAAATTTACCCCTCGATTATTAACCAACAAACCAAGAACGATGAAAATATCCAGCTTGTTTCAAATTATTCTTTTTTTTGTCCTTGCTATCTCCTGCCAGGACAGCTAAAAAACAACTAACGAAAATGCCGGTTATGAATTTTCCCTTTTCTTGAGCCAAGGGGATGGTGAATTGATCCATCAACCTGTTCTTGACGAGGACTGAAGTGTTCACGCGAGGGTATAATTGGCTGCCAGACAGATTGTTATTATAGCCGGGGAACTCGCTAGCGAGCGGGTATGGTTATTTTTTCGGTATGATAACAGGTATCCTGATAGCCATGGCAATCCCCTGGGTATTGCCTGATGTGACCATGTTAATGGCCTTTCCCATCATCCTGGTCTTTTCTTTCACGGCATGTATCCTGGGCAGTTACCTCACCCCCCCCGCAGGACATGGAAGAGCTGAAATCTTTTTACGTTTTCGTTAGGCCCTGGGGGTTATGGAAACCCGTTCTGGAAAAAGTCCGAAAAGACAAGCCCGCTTTTAAACCAAACCTGAACTTTACCCGCGACATGTTTAACGTCCTGATCGGGATAATATGGTAAGGTGCAGAAATTGAATTTTTAGATATTTTTGCACTTGTATATATTTATTAATAGGTTAAATCCCCGTAAACTATGAAAAAGATTGTTATTTTTCCTTTACTTGTCGCGCTTTTCGTGATGAATAGCTGCCAGCAGGAAGATGAATATTCCCATTTCTCCAACCATTTCGATATCCATTCGGGCCTGAGCATTAGTTGTTGGCTTTCGCAGGAAAGCAAGGACGTGTACACGGGCCAGGTGGCACGTTCGGATTATTTTAACGCGGGCGACTTGCGGTTTATCGCCAGCCAGGGTTTTGATCACGTGCGTTTTCCTGTCGACGAGGCCCGGTTTTTTGATACTTCCTCGTTCGATACCCAGAAGAACATGGCTTTGCTAAAAAACGCCATCGACACGTGCAAGAAACTTGGGCTAAGGGTGGTGGTGGACCTGCACGAGACACGTTTTCACCAGTTTCGTGAAAACCATCCTTTCTGGTGTGATACCACGGCATACAAGAAACTGATCAAGGTGTGGAAAAAATTTCATGAAGAATTGAAAGAATACCCGGCGAACTTTTTAGCGTACGAGCTGCTTAACGAACCCGTGCCCGATAGCGCGGCGCAATGGAACCGGGTAATTGCTAAGGTACTGCCCGTTATAAGGGAGCTTGAGCCCATGCGGAAAATCATTATTGGCCCCGGCTTCTGGAACAACATCGAGTGGTTGCCCACCCTGAAACTGCCCAAGGGGGATTCCAACCTGATCATGACCTTCCATTTCTATGAACCTTACATTTTTACCCACTACCGGTCAGGCTGGGCTGTCCATTATGCTTACGAGGGGCCCGTGTTTTACCCGGGTTACATAGTGGATTCCCTGGCAGTGGAAAAAGAGCGGCCCCGTGTACGGGATTTTATTTTTGCCAACTTAACATACATGGACAAAGATTCGATGGAAAACATGGTAAAACGTGCCGTGAAATATGCCCGGCAAGAAGGTTTCGATCTGTATTGCGGGGAATTTGGCTGCCGCAACACGGTGCCCAGGAACATGCGCCTGCAATGGTACCGTGATTTAATCTCTACCCTTGATGCCCATGAAATTCCTTATACCCATTGGGATTACAAGTGCCGCAACGAGTTTGGCATCCGCACCGAAGAAGGGGAAGTGGACGAAGAACTCGTGGAAATATTGGCCGGGAAAGAAAAAAAATAGGAAAAAGGGCCAGGATTGAATTTTCTTGGCCCGTGGCTACTCGTTAGAGCGGTCACTAAAATTTTCCCAGCATGAGTTTTTCAATCAAGCTTTCCATTTTTCTCGGGAGGGTATAATAACTCGAGATAAGCCTGCTTGCTGTCGGGATCGTCTATCCAGGTGTTGTCACCTGTTTCAGGGTCTACTTGGATGCGCCCCTTTACTTTTTTCCAGTATTTTCCCGTTCCACCCCTTATAGCGTATAGCACGGAAGTTTGGTCGAAAGTGGAGTTGTCCAGGATTTTGCCATCGTAGAGGTGCTTCATCCAGGGCGCGTGCTGGCTAAAATAAGAAAAGCCCAGGTGCAGCGGGTGAAGGCTGTCGAGCTCGTTGAACAAGGCACCGGTTTTAATTTTTTCCCCTATCTCGTAACCCGAGAAAACGATGGGCACGTCGAGGGTGTCAAAAACAAAAGCCGCGGCTTCGGCCCCGTTGCGGATATTTGATTCGGCCTTTCCAACGGGAAATTCCCCGGCCATTATCGAAAATCATTTTACTTTTTAGTCCTCAGTATATTAGCTAGATATACGCAAAACGAAGAATAACTCACAAAAGAGTTACATGTAAGACTGGACTCAATAATGAAATGAAAAACGGCCAGTTTGTAACAAATGGTCAAACTGCATGCGGGGGGCACGAATAAACTTGGAAGTTTCGAACTTTTATTAACTTTGGTACCGGTTGATCCTGAAGTGCTTTGAAAACTATGCACGACGCGATATACGTGGAACGTTTATGCCTAATTTTATGAAACGATACAGTATCAAATATTACCTGCTGATTTTAGGATTTCTCATATCGTGTGAAAAGAGAGATTCTGAGAATATAATTATCCAAGTTAAAACCCCAGGCTAAGCTTTATCCCGCCTTTTATCCAACGGCCAGGCATTTGGATATTCCCAATATCCATGTATTGCATGTTAAGCAGGTTTTTCGCGTCCGCGAAGTAGGTTATTTTATTTCCTTTCCAGAAAACCCTGGTATCCAATAGCCAAACCGGATCATAAGGTACTTGGTTGCCTCCCGGGAAAGCGGTGTAGGTGCCCGCCCTGTCTTGGTAATTGAGCCGCCAACTCGCGGTTAGTTTACCTGGCAAAGCGTGCCGAACCGAGATGTTAGCCTTGTGTTTCAAGAAATCCAGGGCATAGTGCGAGATAAGACCCTCGCTGGATTTCACGGTTTCCAGGTACGCGTAGCCAATTTCCAGTTTCTTGATAAAAGGGTTTTGGCTTCCCGATAAAGCAGTCCCGTTTACCTTAATTTCTACCTCGATGCCCCGGGTATTCAGCTCGGTTATATTCCGGCTTTCCCACAGCAGGGAATCGGCCATTTTTACCCAATCGATAATATTTTTTCCTTGCCGGTGGAATAGGCTTATACTGGTTTCCATGTACTTAGGTTTCCATTGTAGCCCGGCCTCGTAGGTCATGGCTTCTTCTGGTTTCAAGTTGGCATTGCCCCGGTTGGTAGGGCCTTCGTAATACAGGTCGGTAAAAGTGGGCAAACGGAAAGAGGTATTTACCGAAGCATTTATGTTTAATTGATCCGTGACCGTGAACCCCATGTCCAGGCCGGGAAATATTTTCCATCGATAGTTTTCGTACCAGTTTAGCATGGCGCCACCGCTTAGGGCCAATTTACCCCACTTGATATTTTGTTCGCCGTACAAACCGAACAAGCCCCGCTTGGCTTCTTTCGTGAAAAATCCATTGTTTTCCAGTGGCGCGGAAAGCGTGTCACCTAAAGGGTTCCCAAGTACATTGCTATAAATGATTTCATCCCTGGCTTCTATCCCGATGTTTGCCAGTCCTAACGCGTGCTGGATGGATAAAGAAGCTTCTCCCCCCAATACATGGGTCAAGTGATAGTTATGATGGGCATACCAATCCGGTGCCTTGTTCCGGAAAAGTTCAAAGCGGTCCTGGTGGCGGCGCCAGTATAGGTTGGGATGGAAAATCACGTTTTTGCTGCCTGTTTTAAATTGTAGCTGGGCAAAAGCCGAACGGGTGTGTTCGAATTGTTCTGGAAATTTTGGGGTATAAAAGCTGTTAGCCCCGAATTCCTTGTCCTGGTAACCAGTGGAAAAATAAAAGTTGCCTGGTTTTGTTTCCAGTGCCGATTGGTAAAATACGTTTAGGATATCAAAATCCGTGTTCTCGGTATACCCTTTGGAAATATTCCGGGAAAAGGACAACTGGTGCCAAAAATCATCAAACACGAGGCCGGCTTGCACCGATGCGTTAATTAAATCGTGTTGGCCAGCCGCGAAAGAGATATCGGTTGCCTGTTTCATGGAATCGGGCACGGTGATGAGGTTGAGCGCCCCGCTAAACGCGTTGGCCCCATGCAAACGGCTGCCCGGTCCTTTTAAAATTTCAATTTTTTTGATGGACCCTATCGGTACCGGGAGGTTCAGGTTGTGGTGCCCGGTTTGGGGATCGTTCATTTTAACCCCGTTTAACAAGATCAGGTTTTGATCAAACGAACCGCCCCGGATAGAAAAGTCGGTTTGCACCCCGAATGCGCCCCTCTGCCGACTGTCAATTTGTATCTCGGATTCCAGGATCCCGGGAAGGCTTTGTACCGGGATCGCTTCAATTTCTTCTTTCGTGATGGAAGATATGGCCCGTAGCCGGTTGCCATAAATAGCCGGTGTCCTTTTGCCCGTTAATACAATCTCGTCTATTTCCAGGGTGTCGGCCTGTGAAAAAGACAGGGAAAACTTGCAAATAACCAGTGTTGCCAGGATTGTCCCCCTCCAAAAGCCTGCTCGCGCGAATAAAAAGTACCTCTTCATAAAAAATCCATTTTGGGCTGTAAAAGTATAAAAACTTTTTTTCCCTATTTTTGTATAAAATGATACCCATGGCCATCAGAAGAACCAATACCCCATACCAATGCCAGGTGTTCGTATGCGTAAACGACCGGAAAGGCGAACGAAAATCGTGTGAAGACGGGCAGGGGCAAGAAATCCGGAAACGACTGAAAGAAGAAGTAAAAAAGCGCTGGAAGCCAAATCAAGTAAGGGTTTCACAAAGCCTTTTGCATGAACCTTCGCGAACTAGGCCCGAACGTGATCATTTATCCCCAGCAAATCTGGTTTTCCAAGGTAGGTTTTGAAGACATTGAATGGATATTAGAAGAAATCGAAAATATCGTGGAAGGCACGTAGGGGCAGGGGGGGGGATGATCGAATGGTAGAGACCCACGGCCGTGCGTCTCTACCATTCGGCAGGGGTATATAAAATGCTTTTATTCAATCGGTTTTATTACCCCGGTAAAACCGCCGCGGGGCAATAAATTAACCATAAATTGTTTGGTTTTTGAAACAGGAATAGATTCCTGCACGAGTTCTTCCTTGTTTTCGCCATCTTTAATAAGGAGTAGCTGGTATTCCCCTTCATTCAGAAAGGAAAAAGAAAGCTCGTAAGCCTGGGGTCCGGTTTTGCCATGGATGCCACTGATATACCAGTTTGCCCCTTTTTGCCGTGCCAGGATAGCGTGATCCCCGGGATAACCGGAAACCAGTTTTGTCTTGTCCCAGGTCACCGGTACATTTTTCAAGAATTCCAGGGCAAAAGCCGGCAACGACATGTAGCTGTCAACCTTGTCGGCAAAATGTTGGATGCCCGATTCGAACAACACGGCCAAGGCCATCTCGTGACCATAGGAAGTTTCGCGCGGGTATTTTACATCCGAGAAGGTAACCGGGGTGTAGTCCATTGGGCCAATCACGTTACGGGTAAACGGGAGGATAGTATTTTGGATGGGGCCATAATCAGGATAACGGCTGTCAAATTTATAGGCCTCCGCACCCCTCACGGCTTCCATGGTCATCAGGTTCGGGTAGGTCCTTCTCCAGCCCCTGGGCAGGGCACAACCATGAAAATTCACCATGATTTCATATTCCAGGGCATCTTCCAATATTTCATGATATTGCCTGATGATGCACCGTTTATCGCTTTGGAAAAAGTCTACTTTTACCCCGCGCACCCCCATGTCCTGGAGCTTTTTAAATTCTTGTTTTCTTTTCTCCGGGTCGTCCATGATGTTCCGTGGTTTTTCAGTAATCACGTTATGGGGGCCACCGCTGTTGTACCATACCAGCAATCCCACCCCACGCGAATTCGCGTATTGGGCCAATTGTTCAAGGTCCCCGCCAACCATCTCGTCCCAGTTGGCATCTACCAGGGAGTATTCCCAGCCCATATCAGCCGAGAAATCCACGAATTTTTTCAGGGTTTCGTAATCTTTCGGGCTATCGCTCATGGCCCACCAGCTCCAGGACGACTTTCCCGGCTCAATCCATTTTTCTGCCCCCGTCAAGGCAGGTGTACTCAGGTGGTACACCAGGTTCGATTCAACAATTTTACCCAAGTTATCATGGTTATGGACAACCCGCCAGGGAGTTTGGAAAGGAAGCTTGGTTTTTATTTCTGCCGTGCATACCCCCATGGCTTCCTCTTCTTCGGGCAGGCGAAGGGTGTACAGCCCATCAGGGGCTTCCCCTTGCAAGTGCATGGCAAGGTAATTTTTGCCCAGGTTTGTTTCGGTAACCAGGGTCCAGAGTTTGTCGCTTTCAAAAAGCATGGGAAAAGCCCAGCCATTTTTATTTTCTGGTGCCGTGGTGCCTATGTCCAGCCCGTTTTGGTAAAAGGTCTCGTAGGCAGGTGCCCAGGGGGCAACGGTATCATAGGCTTGCATCCATGCTTTGCCCTTGTCCGGGAGGTTAAACCCGGTCAGTTCCCGTTTAAGGGTATATTTGTCAACATGTTCTTGGAGCGGGAACTCGTAACGAAAAGCAATCCCGTCGTCGTAAGCACGGAAAAGGATGTCCATTTCTTGTCCGTTTTCATTTCGAAAGCGCAGGCTTAGCTCGTTCCACCAGGCGTGGTTTTCCAGTTTTTTCCCGGATACCAGGCTATATTGCTCTTCCATGTCATCTTGCATGGATGTTTCAACCAGTTCGAGTCCTTTATCGAACATGGCTTCTTCAAAAACGATGCCCATGGGAGAGGCCTCCAGGGCTGTTTTATTGCCCCGTTTCAGGAAATACGATACCTGGCCGGTATGGTCGTCCAATTTCACGGTCAGTTCCAGGTCCTTGTCCGGGGAGCTTAGCTCCCATTGGTTTTTAATTTGGCTGCATGAAATAAACATGGCAAGCGATAAAATGATGGTGAATACTTGATTTGTTTTCATAATTAGTTAGTTGGGTTATAAGTAGAAAATAATTCATTAAGAAATCAAAAATAGGAAAAAAAAATTATTTACCAGCGCGATAGTAAGCCATGGCTTTACAAGTTCCTGGCATACTTTTATTATCTTCGCGATCGAAAAATAAAGATGAGGAAAAATATATTATGACATTTGAAGATTTTAAACTCGATGAACAAATCCTGGAGGCCATTTCATACATGGGCATTGAAAAACCCACGCCCATACAAGAACTCGCGATACCGGAAATATTGAAAGGCAATGATTTGTTGGCTTGTGCCCAAACGGGAACAGGCAAAACCGCGGCTTTTGTATTGCCGATCCTCCATAAACTGGTACACGAAAAGAGCGAAGGCCTAAATACATTGATTATCGTTCCCACGCGGGAACTGGCCATGCAAATTGACCAACAAATTCATGGAATTTCTTATTTCACCAATACCGAATGCGCAGTTTTATATGGTGGCGGCGATGCCATGGATTGGGCACAAGAGCAAAAAGCCTTGACCTCGGGCGCTAATATTATCGTGGCTACACCTGGCAAGCTAAAAGCCCACCTGAACATGGGCTACGCTAATTTTGAAAACTTGAAACACTTGATCCTGGACGAGGCCGACCGGATGTTGGATATTGGTTTTTTTGATGATATTATGAAAATTATATCTTATCTGCCAAAAAAACGGCAAAACCTGATGTTTAGCGCTACCATGCCGCCGAAGGTGCAGGAATTGGCCAACCAAATACTGACCGACCCGGTGGAAGTGAAAACCGAGATATCCAAACCTGCCGAAGGGGTTTTGCAGGCCGCGTACCTGGTGCACGAAGGCCAGAAATTACCGGTTATCCATAGCTTGATCGGGGATAAGCCCGAGTATGACAGTATCCTGGTTTTTACCTCTACCAAGAAAAAGGTGAGCGAGATAACCCGCTCATTGAGAAAAGCAGAAAGCAACGTGGAAGGCATCTCTTCAGACCTGGAACAAAAAGACCGCGAAAACGTGCTATTGGCCTTTAAGGCAAAGCGCACACGTATCCTCGTGGCCACTGACGTGTTGAGCCGGGGCATAGATATCAAGGGCATTGATTTAATTATTAATTATGATGTTCCGGGCGACGCGGAAGATTACGTGCACCGGGTTGGCCGTACAGCACGGGCCAAGGCCACCGGGGTGGCCCTGACCATGGTAAACGGGGACGATATGTACAAGTTATACCGCATCGAGCAGTTAATTGAACAAGAAATCATGAAACTTCCCTTACCACCAGGGATTGGCAAAGGCCCGGAATGGAACCCCAAGGGAAGGCCTTCTGCTGGAAGGGGATATCAAAAAGGGCGAAAAAAATCGAATAGTCCCCGGCGCAAGTAAAAATCTTGTATACTATTTAATAGATGAAAATGTAAACCCTATCAATATGAACAAAGCACGGGCAGGATATATTGAAGGCATCGTTTCTATTGTCACTAATATTTTTTTGTTCGTGATTAAATTATGGGCGGGCATGGTATCCGGTTCGGTCGCGCTGACCGCTGATGCCTGGCATACCCTTTCCGATTCTATTAGCTCGTTTATCGTGATAGCCGGTATAAAGCTTTCTGCCCGAAAAGCTGATAAAGAACACCCTTTTGGCCATGGCCGGTGGGAACAAATTGCTTCCATTTTTATCGGGGTGTTGTTGGCCTTGATTGCCTATGATTTTTTACAAGAGTCCATCGAGCGGTTTAAAGAACATGAGCCGGCGGATTTTGGCATGCTTGCCATTATCGTGACCATTGCATCCATAATTTTGAAAGAAGGATTGGCACGCTATGCTTTTTATATCGGGAAAAAAACCGGGAATTCAACGGTTAAGGCCGATGGATGGCACCACCGCACCGATGCTCTATCTTCAGTGGTCGTTTTGGTCGGGATTTTGTTAAAAGATTATTTCTGGTGGATCGATAGCTTGATGGGCCTGTTGATTTCGCTGATGATATTTTATACGGTATATCAAATCATGAATGAGGCAATCAGTACCCTCTTGGGCGAAAAACCACCGGAAGGCCTGGTTGAAGAGGTCCGAAAAGTAATCCGGTCAAATTACGAGGGGGGATTGCAATCACACCATTTTCATTACCATAATTATGGTACCCACCAGGAACTGACTTTTCATATAAAAATCCAGGGTGATTTATCCATTTACCGGGGGCATGACATCGCTACACGAGTGGAAAACAATATCAGGGACAAACTAGGTATAGAAACGACTATTCATGTTGAGCCCGGGGGAAAGGTCAAGTAACTAGCGGGTTTGGTTATTCCATCGTGAAATGGTGGATAGCTCGTAACAGTTTACTGGTATCCATTGGCTTGGATAGATAGCGCGAGAAGCCCGCCGCTTTAATTTTATCCGCATCCCCACTCATGGCATACGCGGTGAGTGCGATAACAGGAATGCCCGGCCTGATCTCCTTTATTTCTTTAAAAGCCTCAAAACCATTTTTCACGGGCATTTTTATGTCCATTAAAATACAGTCTATTTCCGGGTGTTCGCGGGCAAGGTCAATGGCCTCCTGGCCATCTTTAGCCCAAAGAGGTTGGATGCCCTCGTTTTTGAGAATTTCATTGATGAGAAAATAATTTGATTCCTCGTCTTCGGCAACCAGGATTTTGAGATGGCCGAGTTCAAGGGGTTCGTCCTTTCTTGTCATGGTTTTTGTTTTTCGTGTTTCGTCAATGGTATTGGTTTTCGAGTTTTTAAGTGTAAAATAAAATGTAGTCCCTTTTTCCAATTCGGATGTAAACCAGATTTTACCCCCCATGAGCTCCACGAGTTTTTGGCAAATGGAAAGGCCTAAACCGGTGCCAGGGTATTCTTCTTCTTCCCCGGCTGCTTTCACGAAGCGATTAAACACGTGGTGTTGGTTTCCTGGTTTAATCCCGATCCCCGTGTCCTTCACGAAAAAAGTATAATTTGCCCTTTTATCCATGGTATATCCTAGTTCAATAGAGCCTTCCCGGGTAAATTTCAAGGCATTGTTAAGCAAGTTGTAAAAAATTTGTTTTAGCCGGAGTTCATCGGCCACCAGGATATGGTTTTCGCCCGGCAGGCGGAGGGTCAGTTCCAGGTTTTTGGTTTCCAACAGCTCGTTCTCTTTAAAGGAAGCGTGGATTTCTGTTAGCAAACTATTGATTTCTATTTCTTTTTCGTGCATTTGGACTTGTCCGGATTCAATCTTGGAAATATCCATGATGTTGTTGATTAATTGCAACAAGGTATGGCTGCTTTTCCGGATAAGGTCGGCATACATTTTTTGCTTTTCTTCTGATTTGCCATTGATAGTCAATAATTTTGCAAAACCCGTGATGGCGTTCATGGGCGTGCGTATCTCGTGGCTCATGTTGGCCAGGAAGGCGGATTTTAACTTATCAGATTCTTTGGATTTTTGCTTTGCCGTTCTCAGTTCTTCATAGTTTTCTTTCAATGCTTCGTTCGAAGCCATTAACTCTTCATTTAAAGCCCTTAGTTCTTCCTCGGCAGTTTGCAAATCCTCGTTTTGGGTTTTTAATTTTTGTATATGGCCGCGCCGGGTTTTGATGAATTCATACAGGATTACGATCGTTAAAATTGTGATAATCATAGATATCAATATAATCCCGAGATGAATGGATTCGTTTTGCTTAACCTTGTCATAGATTTTATTTTCTATCCGGCTTTCAAGTTTGTTGCCGGTTAATTGAAACCGTTTAAAAATACGGTCTTGCTTTTCGTCAAGGGAAGAGCCAATGCTAGCCCTATTTTGCTTTTTCCATCTTTCGTTAACGAGCGAGATAAAGCATTGAATTTCTTTTTCAATTTTTAAGGCCAAATCCTTGTTCTCGCGCGAGGTCAACGGGGGTAGTTGATAGCCACGGTACTTGCCCCCGTTTAATAAAAGGGAAGAGTATCCTTCGGCTTTTTCCAGAATGGCATGGACGCTGTCTATTTTCACGTGTTGATCGCCCCCCATGATCTCTTCAAACCACAAGTGGGCGTGGGCCGTGTTTTCTTTTAGTTCAAACAGGGCATGGCGCCACGGGTAAAATTTATGGTTTATTTGTTGGTTTAATTGATAAATGTATATTAAACTGGCGATCATTAATATAAAATTGATGCTGACGATGACGATCAGGATAATGGCCTTTTTTGACATAGGATTTTTTTTAAGTTGCACCCAGGTAAATTTAATGAACTTTGTGCCCATTTGAAAAAAATGGCCGGAATAATTTAATCCAATTTTCAAAGGTGTTAATGCAGGGCTACTAGAAACAAGTTTTTAGGGATGTCTTTATGTTTTGTTTTGTCAAGATTTTCTTGTATTTTTAATTCATGGGAAAAAATGGCCAACACGCGTGCAAAAAATGATATAACATGCTAAAAATAAGCTTTTTAATTTCGTGCTTCTTTTTTGCTTTATCATGTTTGTTTATTCAAGCTGGAGAACTTACTGTTAACTTGAAAGGGAAGGTGGTAACTTATGATTCCTTGACAAATACCCGGGAACCCATGGAAAATGCATTTATCGAGCTATTTTTGATGGAACCGGGGACCGGGGATTGGAAATTAAAGGCAGAAACTTCCACCAACGAGGAGGGCTATTATTTTTTTCATGATGTTCCCGCGGGTGAATATTATATCCAAGTGGAACACGACAAGAATTTTAAAGCCACGGTTAACCAATTAAAACAAACCGGGAAATACCAGGAAATACCAGTTTTTAATTATTAACAGGTGATTGGATCTTGTATCTAATCCCCGCAAATTAGCTTTTGCCA
>CAZKIR010000023.1:0-2993 GCA_964552835.1 uncultured Bacteroidales bacterium | reverse complement strand
ATGGACATATCAGCCTTTCGTGCCCCGTCTTTCCAAAGCCCATTTTCTTTACAGGATATTCTTAGCACTTATACGGCTGATATAGAATCCAAAAAAGAAGCCGTTAACTTATTGGAAAATAATATTGAAAGGATGACCGATTTGCAGGGAAAATTATATGCCCAGGGAAAATATGCTATTTTTATCATTTTTCAGGCCATGGACACGGCCGGTAAGGACGGGGCTATACGCCACGTGATGAAGGGTTTGAACCCACAAGCCACCAGCGTGCAAAGTTTTAAGCAACCCTCGGCCGAGGAATTGCGGCACGATTACTTGTGGCGGGCCAGCAAGTGCCTTCCCGAAAGGGGGCAATTCGGGATTTTTAACCGATCGTATTACGAGGAGGTGCTCGTGGTAAGGGTGCACGATTTGATAAAAAAGCAATCTTTGCCGGATAAGCTTGTAACTCCTGGCATTTGGGACGATCGTTTCAGGCAAATCCGGGATTTTGAACGCTACCTGAGCGAAAACGGGCTGGTTATCCTCAAATTTTTCTTGCACATCTCGAAAGAGGAACAAAAACAACGTTTGCTAAAACGGATTGACAACCCCTCCAAGAACTGGAAATTTTCTGAAGCTGATATTAGCGAACGGCAATACTGGGAGCAATACCAGCAATGTTACCAGGAAGCCATCGCGGCCACGGACACTTCACAAGCCCCCTGGTACATCATACCATCAGATAAAAAATGGTTTGCCCGCTTGGCCATCTCGGAGGTTATCGTGCAGTCCCTTGAACCCCTCGGTTTGGAATATCCCGTGTTGGATCCTTCACATCTTTCTATATTGCAGGAATGCAAGCAAAGATTACTGAACGAGTAGGGAAGGGGTTATTCCAGGTTTTTTCTTCCCTTGTACCGGCCCATGCCCAGTAGTTCCAGATCTTTTTTCAAGCTGTAGCCTTGTTCGGTGGCAAGCCGTTCGCCCGTGGGTTCGATTAGCTGGCGCCCTTCTGCCCGCGGGTTTTTTATGGCAGGGGATATGGGGTACGCGTTCATCTTGTCGCCCGGGTAGGGTTGCAGGGCACGGGTAATATCGGTGAGCGGGCTGTCTGGGTTTATCCACGTGGCTTCCAGTCCCCTGGGAAGGATCACGGGGCAACGGTGGTGCCCGATTTTCTGTATCAGGCTATTGGCCGTGGTGGTGATGATGGAAAAGGAATGAAGGTCTTCCCCGGTTTCCTTGTTTTGCCAGGTGTCCCATATGCCCGCGAAGGCAAAGGGCGCCAGCTTGTCGCGCAGGTACACCAGGTAAGGCTTGCTAAGCCGTTCCTTGGCCGGTCCCTCGATAAACGCGTCGGCTATTACCAAACAACGTTTCGAGCGGATGGGCTTGCGAAAGGCGGGTTTTGAAATGATGTCCTTGGCACCCTTGTAGGCCGGGTCGTTTTCCTTGTTCCTGTCCCCCTCGGCCCGGGCGTTAAAAAGGTACATGGGTTTCTTGGCCCAGAAAGGCGTGAGGCCGAACTGGAACCATTGCACCTCTCGTGGCTTGTCGCTGGTAACCACCAGCGCGTAATCGCCTGGCGAGATATTGAAACGGGGGGGTATATCGAGGTGTTCCGGTACTTTCACGTTAAACCGGTTTTCGATAATTTCTATTTTTTGTACTTGCACGTAGCGTCCGCACATGATGTTTTGGTTTTAGTATTTGATTGATGAGCCTGGTATAAAAAGCATCTTTATTACCAAACTCGTCGTTGTCGAGAATTTTTGATTCCTCATTAACAGTCAGTTAACTGCGGTTCAAAAATTCTCTCCGCCTTGATTTTGACAAAAATATACCTTTTTATACTGGGCTCATTGATAAACCTGGCCTCAAACGCGTTTTTATTGCCAAGGCCCTCGTTGTCACCAATAGCTTTTGTCCACTCGCTCAACACCCGGGCCATCCATACTCGATATGTTTGTCCCCCGAAATTTTACCTTAAGGGGACAACAGTTCGCGTGATGTTTGGTTCATCCCTTGCTTTTAGCACCACGGGCCCCGGTCAATCACATTCCCACGGCCCTGCGCACGGCTTTTCGGCCAAAACGCCCCCGGATGTTGTCCATGGTGTGGTATAGTTTGACCATCTCGGGCGTGTCTTCAAACATGTTGAGTTGTTGCACGCCTTGCACCAGGTGGCTAAACCGTACCCCGATCAGCCGCACGAGCATCCTTCGCTGGTACACCCGCTGGAAAAGTTCCTTGGCCACGGTTATCAAGTGGTGGTCGAAAGAGGTGTAGGGGATACGTTTTTGCAAGGTATGGGTGTCCATGTTCGAGTATTTTATTTTCACGGTCACGCAAGAGGTAAGCCGCTGTTTTTGGCGCAGTTCAAAGGCTGTTTTCTCGACCATGCCTAACAGGATATCGTTCAAACGGGCAATGTCAATGGTGTCTTCCTGGAAAGTGCGCTCGGTGCCAATGGATTTTCTTTCCGAGTAAGGTTTTACCGGGGTGTGGTCAATGCCATTGGCCTTTTTCCATATCACCGTGCCGTTTTTTCCCAGCACCCGTGTAATCATCTCGGGCGGTATTTCGCTTAAGGTCTTGATATTGGCAATGCCCATGGAGCGCAACAAGCGGTAAGTTTTGGGGCCAAGCATCGGGATTTTGCTAATGGACAAGGGGTTGAGGAATGCCTTGACCATGATGCCCGGCACTTGCAGCTCACCATTGGGCTTGGCCTCGCCCGTGGCAATTTTCGACACGGTCTTGTTCCTTGACAAACCAAACGAGATGGGCAAACCCGTTTCCTTGATGATGGTGTATCGCAGTTCCTTGGCCCATTTCCAGGTACCAAAAAAACGGTCCATGCCGGTAAGGTCCAGGTAATGCTCGTCGATAGAAGCTTTCTCGTACACGGGCGCTTGTTCTGAGATAATGTCCGTGACCATGCGGGAGTACTTGCTATACGAGTCCATGTCGCCCCGGATAAAAATGCCGTCCTTGCACAGGGTACGTGC
>CAZKIR010000022.1:9476-17700 GCA_964552835.1 uncultured Bacteroidales bacterium | reverse complement strand
CCTGGAAAGACGCCCTGGCCGGCGACCCGGTATCGGCCTTCGGCGGCATCCTGATTACCAACCAGGAGGTAGATGAAAAAACAGCCGGGGAAATAAACAAGCTGTTTTTCGAGGTTATCATTGCTCCTTCATACAACAAAGAAGCCTTAGAAATATTAAAACAAAAGAAAAACCGGATCATCTTGATCCAGAAAGAAACGAAACTTCCGGACGATCAAATCCGCACGGCCTTAAACGGTTTGTTGTACCAGGACAAAGACCTTTCAATGGAAAAGAAAGAACAGATGCAAACGGCCACGGCCAAAAGCCCCACCGATCAGGAATATGATGATTTAGCCTTTGCCAACAAGATCGTGAAGCATTCAAAATCCAACACCATCGTGCTAGCCAAGAACAAGCAACTATGTGCCAGCGGGGTTGGTCAAACGTCCCGGATAGACGCCCTAAAACAAGCTATTTCCAAGGCCAACCATTTTGAATTGCGGCTTGACGGGGCCGTGATGGCTTCCGATGCCTTTTTCCCCTTTGCCGATTCGGTTGAAATAGCCAACGGGGCCGGCATTAGGGCCGTGATCCAACCCGGGGGCTCGGTAAGGGACAAGGATTCAATCGATTATTGTGACAAACAAGGCATGTCAATGGTATTTACCGGGATAAGACATTTTAAACATTAAGAAACATTTTTAAACTTTTTATATCAAGATGGGCATATTTTCATTTTTAACACAAGAACTTGCAATTGATTTAGGCACTGCCAACACCATCATTATCCATAATGATAAAATCGTGGTAGATGAGCCTTCTATCGTGGCCCTGGACCAGGAAAGCGGCAAAGTACTGGCCATTGGCGAGAAGGCAAGGCAAATGCACGGGAAAACTCATGAGAACATAAAAACCATCCGTCCTTTGCGGGACGGGGTAATAGCTGACTTTAACGCGGCCGAGCAAATGATCCGGGAGATGATCAAGATGATCAACCCGAAAAACCGTTTCTTCGCCCCCTCGCTCAAGATGGTAGTGTGCATCCCCTCGGGGAGCACCGAGGTAGAAGTAAGGGCCGTGCGCGACTCGTCAGAGCATGCCGGCGGCCGTGATGTTTACTTGATTTACGAGCCCATGGCAGCTGCACTGGGAATTGGCCTTGACGTGGAAGCCCCTGAAGGGAGCATGATCGTGGACATCGGCGGGGGGACCACGGAAATAGCCGTGATCGCCCTGGGAGGTATCGTGTGCAACAAGTCTATCCGCATAGCCGGTGATGGTTTCACGGCCGACATCCAGTCGTACATGCGCCACCAACATAATATTAAAATTGGCGAACGGACTGCTGAAGAAATAAAAATTGCCGTTGGTTCTTCCTTGCCGGATATCGAAAAACCACCGACTGATTTTATCGCCCGCGGGCCAAACCTCATGACGGCCATGCCTATTGAAGTTCCTGTATCATACCAGGAAATTGCCCATTGCCTTGACAAATCCATTTCCAAGATCGAAACAGCTGTCTTGAGCGTTCTGGAACAAACCCCGCCCGAGTTATACGCTGATATCGTGAACAAGGGCATATTTATCGCTGGCGGGGGTGCCTTGTTACGGGGCATCGCGAAGAGATTTTCAGATAAAATGAACATTCCGTTTCACTTGGCCGAAGACCCATTGCACGCGGTAGCAAGGGGTACCGGGATTGCATTGAAAAATTCAGACAAATTCTCGTTCTTGATGAGATAAACGATTAAAAATACAGGGGAGCGTTTTAATGAGAAACCTTTTAAATTACTTGTTAAAATACCATTTTTTTATCTTGTTCATTCTCATAGAGACCTTGTCCGTGTACCTGGTCATACAGCACAACCCCTACCATAATGCTAAATTTTATCACTTGGCCAATAATATCTCGGGGTTTTTTAATACCCGTTTTAACCGCTTGGGAGAATACTTTCACCTAAAGGAGATAAACCAAGAACTAGCCCTCGAAAACATGCGGCTCAGGAACCAGTGCAAGGGTGCCTTGTTAAAAAAAGGGGAAAGCAGGACCCTTAAGGAAGAATACCAGTTTGAATATATCCTGGCCGAGGTGATCAACAATTCCGTGAACAAGTTGCATAACCATATTACCATTGACAAGGGAATCAATGACGGGATAAAACAAGAAATGGGCCTCATCTCCCCTGACGGGGTCATCGGGGTAACAAACCATGTTTCAAACAATTTTAGCACGGCCATCTCGCTGCTAAACCCCAAGTTAAAGGTAAGCGCCAAGATAAAAAACAATGATTATTATGGTTCAGTGGTGTGGGACGGGAAAAAGCCCAGGCAGGCCTTGTTAAAAGAAATACCCTACCACGTGAAAATTAATATAGGCGACACGGTTATCACGAGCGGGTACTCGGCCATTTTCCCGGAAGGGATATTGATAGGCCACATTACAAATTATAATATAAAAAGCGGCAACTTCTATGACATACAACTCAAGCTGGCGGCCGATTTTCATCAAATAAAATACGTGTACATCGTGCAAAACCCCTTAAAGGAAGAAAAAGATTCATTAGAAAATTTAGGTTTCAATGATTAAATTTATATCCAGAAATATTCTCCGGTTTATACTGATCGTGTTATTGCAGGTATTCCTTTTCAATAACATCCAACTGGGCAGGCTTATAAATCCATACGTGTACATATTGTTTATCATGTTATTGCCCTTTGAAAGCCCGCGATGGGTTTTGCTCGTATCTGCCTTCGCGCTGGGGATTTCCATCGATGCTTTTTCACAAACCCTTGGCATTCACGCGGCAGCAACCGTTTTCATGGCTTTTTTGAGACCCTATACCTTATCGGCCATTGCCCCGCGCGACAATTATGAACCCGGCACCTTGCCCCGTATGCATTATTACGGGTTCAAGTGGTTTTTTAAATACACTATCGTGATGGTTTTGGCACATCATTTGTTTCTTTTTTATATCGAGATGTTCTCGTTTGACGACTTTTTCCTGACCCTGTCCAGGGCTTTGCTAAGTTCCGTTTTTTCGATAACGATCATCGTGTTAAGTCAGTTTTTTATTTACAGGCGTTAATGAACCAGTATACCTTACGCAAATATATTATAGGGGGAATTATCATCATGGTATTCATTATATACCTGGTAAAGCTGTTCATGCTCCAGGTGGTGGATTCTTCCTACAAGTTATCGGCCAGTAACAACGTTTTGCGTTACGAGACCCAGTACCCCGCCCGGGGGCTAATTTATGACCGTAACGGGAACTTGCTCGTGTCGAACGAGGCATCTTATGACCTGATGGTAAACCCGCAACTACTAACCCCTTTTGATACCATCGGCTTAGCAACCATCCTGGACTTGAAGCGGGAAAACATCATTGAACGCCTTGATAAAGCGAAACAATATTCAAAATACAAGCCGTCCATCTTCTTAAAGCAACTATCTTCAAAAAAATACGCGGTATTGCAAGAAAAAATGTTCAAATTTCCCGGTTTTTTCGTGCAGCCCCGTACCATCCGCCGGTATTCAAATCCTGTAGCAGCCCACGTGCTGGGTTACGTGGGCGAGGTAGGCCAGGCTACCATTAAAAAGCACCCTTATTACAAGTCTGGGGATTACATGGGCATCAGCGGGATTGAAAAATCATACGAAGAAGTATTGCGGGGAAAAAAAGGGATAAAAGTGTACCTCGTGGACGTGCACAACCGGGTAAAAGGCTCGTACCGTGACGGGCGCTATGATACCACGGCAATAGTAGGGAAAAACATTACCATTAGCCTCGACAGCAAGCTGCAGGCCTATGGCGAAAAGTTAATGCAAAATAAAATCGGCAGCATCGTGGCCATCGAACCCGCTACCGGTGAAATATTGGCACTTATTTCCTCGCCCGGGTACGACCCAAGATTGCTGGTAGGGCGTATCCGCACGAAAAATTATAAAAAACTCCAGCAAGATAGCCTTAAACCGCTTTTTAACAGGGCTTTGATGGCACAATACCCGCCAGGCTCCACGTTTAAAATCGTGAACGGTTTAATTGGTTTGCAGGAAAAAGTTATCTGGACCGGGTCAGAATTTTATTGTGATCTTGGATATTACGCGCGGGGCATCTTCGTGGGCTGCCACAACCACGACTCGCCGCTAAACTTTCGAAAAGCCATTCAAAACTCTTGTAATAGTTATTTTATCCATACTTTCCGCAGAATATTAGATAACCGGAAATATGACAGGATACAGCAATCTTTTAACCAGTGGCGTGAATATGTCATGTCATTTGGTTTTGGAAAAAAACTGCACAGCGATTTCACGAATGAATTAAAGGGATATGTACCGGATACCACTTTATACGACAGGGTATACGGGCACAAGGGATGGAGTTCTTTAACCGTGTACTCGCTAGCCATCGGGCAAGGCGAACTGGGCACCACTCCCCTGCAAATGGCCAACATGACAGCCGCTATTGCCAACCGCGGGTTTTATTACACGCCGCACGTGGTAAAAAACATTGAAGGCGAACTCGACATCGATGAACGTTACAAGGAAAAACACCCTACGTTGATTGATTCGGCCATTTTTGAACCCGTTGTTGATGGCATGGAACTGGCCGTGAACGGCGGCGCCGGCAGCACGGCCTGGAGGGGCAAGATCCCGGGCATAACCGTTTGCGGTAAAACAGGTACCGCCGAGAACCCTCACGGGAAAGACCACTCAATTTTCGTGGCTTTTGCACCGAAAGAAAACCCGGGGATTGCCATCTCTACCTACGTGGAAAACGCCGGTTACGGGAGTAGTTACGCTGTACCAATTGCCCGCTTGATGATTGAAAAGTATCTAAAAGATACCATTACGCAACCTTATCTGGAAAAATATATTCTGGATGCAAATTTACTAGACAGACGTGAAACGGAACGTTAATATCATATCAAGCCTTGATTGGTTTACCATCATGTTATACCTGATCATGGTGTTCATGGGATGGGCAAATATATACGCCGCCGTGTACAACGAGGAGCACCAGAGCATACTGGATATCACGCAGCGCTATGGCAAGCAATTGATATGGATCGGGGCAGCCCTTGGCCTGGCTTTTTTTATCCTGATCATCGATAGCCGGTTTTATTCCATTTTTGCCTACCCTATTTACGGGTCCATGATCATGATGTTGATCGCGGTCCTGATTTTTGGCCGTGAAATCCACGGCGCCAAATCCTGGTTCGTGTTGGGGAGTTTCCAATTTCAACCGGCAGAGTTGGCAAAGATGGCCACTGCCCTGGCCCTTTCGCGCTACATGAGTTCCTACAACGTGAAACTAGACAACTATAAATCCGTGATAAGCGTGATAGGTATAATCATTCTCCCGGCAGGGCTTATCGTGTTACAACACGACACGGGCTCGGCCTTGGTATACATCGCGCTCGTCTTGCCCTTGTTCCGTGAAGGGCTTCCCGGGACAATTCTAATAATCGGGTTATTGGTCATCACGTTGTTCATCTTGTCACTCGTCGTCTCTAAGCTTTTTATCATTAGCGGCCTAATTTTGATCGGTTTCTTGCTCTTCATGTTCTTTGCCCGTTCCATGAAAAAAGGCATCATGGGCATGTTTATTTTCTTTACCATTCTCGGGATTGGGTTTGCCCTGAAGCACTTCTTTTCGCTTGACATTTCTATATACCTGTTGATCATCTTGTCACTCGCCTTGGCGTCCATAATTTACCTGGCCCATGCTTACTTGAGCAAAACAAGGATTATTCCCGTTTTGCTCCTGGTGTTGGCCGGTGCCATCGCCGTAACCTACTCGGTAAACTATGTTTTTTACCAGGTATTAAAAGAACACCAGCAACACCGTATCAACGTGTTATTGGGCATTGAATCCGATCCACTGGGCATAGGCTATAACGTGAACCAGTCGAAAATAGCCATTGGCTCTGGCGGGATTAGCGGGAAAGGTTTCTTGCAGGGCACGCAAACCAAATATGATTTCGTGCCAGAGCAAAGCACCGATTTTATCTTTTGTACTGTTGGAGAAGAATGGGGCTTCATGGGTACCTTCGTGATTATCATGCTATTTGCTGTTTTGCTAATGCGCCTGTTAGCCTTGGCCGAGCGACAACGCTCACAATTTAGCCGAATATTCGGGTACTCGGTTTTATCCATCTTCTTTTTCCATATAGCCGTGAACATCGGGATGACCATTGGGTTACTCCCGGTAATCGGTATCCCCCTTCCCTTTTTCAGCTACGGCGGCTCCTCATTATGGGCATTTACCATAATGTTATTTATCTTTCTACGATTAGATGCCAGCCGGATGGAAATCTTGCGATAAGCCGGTCCATTTATCATTTCTTTCTATCTGGCTTTTGCCGGGAGTAAGTTCTAAGGAAGCACAAAGAGGACAAAACTTTTTATTCCCCCTTTTGTTTTATATTTTTGAATGATCAACCAAAAAAAAACAAATCCATGCATTACTTACCCGGTACAAACCGTTACGAGGAAATGATCTACCGCCGTTGTGGGAACAGTGGCTTGAAACTTCCCTTGATTTCATTAGGCTTATGGCACAACTTTGGCGACGTGGACGTGCTGGACAATGCCCGAAAGATAATCCACGCTGCTTTCGACATGGGCATAACACAATTTGACCTGGCAAACAATTACGGTCCTTCAGCCGGATCGGCCGAGAAAAACTTCGGGCAAATCCTCGCAGAAGACTTAAAGCCTTACCGGGATGAAATGATCATTACCTCCAAGGCGGGATACTACATGTGGCCAGGCCCTTATGGCGACTGGGGAAGTCGCAAGTATTTAATTTCTAGCGTAAATCAAAGCCTCAAGCGCATGGGCCTTGATCACGTGGATATTTTTTATCACCACCGTCCTGATCCGGATACCCCGCTGGAAGAAACCATGGCGGCCCTGGATCATATCGTGCGATCGGGCAAAGCCCTTTATGCCGGTATTTCTAACTATCCACCAGAAAAGGCCCAAAAAGCCTTCGGGATACTGGAACAATTGGGCACGCCCTGCCTTATCCACCAACCCAATTACTCGATGTTCGAACGCTGGATAGAGGAAGGGCTCACGGAAATACTGGCGGAATATGGCGTGGGCTGTATTGCTTTTTCACCCCTTGCCCAAGGCATGCTTACCAACAAGTACCTGAAAGGCATCCCCGAAAATAGCCGTGCCGCCAAATCTCACGGGCACTTGCAAGAAGGGGAAATAACACGGGAAAAAATAGAAAAGATAAAGGCCTTGAACGAGCTGGCCAAGTCCCGCGGGCAAAGCCTCGCGCAAATGGCCATCGCCTGGGTGGCCCGCTTGCCACAAATGACCTCCGTACTGGTAGGCGCCAGTTCGCCCAAACAATTGCAAAAAAACGTGAAAGCTTTGGAAAACCTCGAGTTCTCTATGGAAGAACTGGAGAAAATAAATAAAATACTAAACAGGAAACAAAAACCCCCTCGTTAAAATTAGCCTTTGTATTATTCGTTAATAATTAACAAGGTAATAGATGAAATATGCCTGGTTTTCCCAGTAATCGCACAATTTTTGAATTTGTTTGTTTACTTTTATGTTTCAATAAAAAATCCAATAATTTGAGAACAACGGTTATTATTTACGCCATCGCGTTATTTACCCTTAACGGGTGCAAGCAAGGGCAACAGGAATGCAAGGGCCAGGCACAAGTGACCGTGAGCATCTTGCCACAGAAAAGTTGGGTCACGAGGATCGCGGGAAATGATTTTAAGGTACAAGTTATGTTGCCCCCCGGGGCTAGCCCTGAATCATACGGGCCTTCACCAAAACAAATTGAAAACCTCGGCAAATCCAGGGCTTACTTTTGTATCGGCCATATTGCCTTCGAAAAAAGATGGATCCCGGCTTTCAAGAAAAACCACCCCGGGTTAAACATTATTGAAAGCCCGGGCAATATTGACTTGATACAAGATAAGGGCACCATTGATCCTCATACCTGGATGTCGCCCAAGGCGGTTAAACTTCACGTGGAAAACATATACCAGGAACTTGCCAGGCTCAAACCCGGCGATAAAGAAAAATACTACTCCAGTTACCAGGCCTACATCGCGCTGGTTGACAGCTTAAACAAAGCCCTTGAAGCGAAATTTAAAAACGCCCCCCGAAAAAATTTCTTGATATTTCACCCCGCCTTATCATACTTTGCCAGGGATTATGGCTTAACCCAATTAAGCATTGAACAAGAGGGCAAAGAACCCT
>CAZKIR010000022.1:0-9466 GCA_964552835.1 uncultured Bacteroidales bacterium | reverse complement strand
GTGAAAAACGTGATTGACCAGGCAGCAAAAAAAGGCATTGAAACGGTCTTCGGG
The DNA here is from genome assembly GCA_964552835.1 of uncultured Bacteroidales bacterium. Taxonomy (GTDB): domain Bacteria; phylum Bacteroidota; class Bacteroidia; order Bacteroidales; family CAYFUP01; genus CAZKIR01. The sequence continues at coordinate 9,412 of CAZKIR010000022.1, read as the reverse complement.
CAAAAACAATTTGCCAGCCATGATGCCCATGCCGTTTCAGAAGAAATCGGGGCCAGGCTTGTTGAAATAAACCCCCTCGCGGAAAATTGGCTGGCTGGATTTAACAAAACAGCAAACAAAATTTTATCATCACTGCAAGAAAAAAAAGCCACGAAAAAATGAACCCCCTTGTAAAAATCCAATCGGCAAACGTTTATTTTGGCCGTGAAAAAGCCTTGGAAGACGTGGATCTCGAAATCTTCCCTGATGATTTCATGGGCGTTATCGGCCCCAATGGTGGGGGAAAAACAACCCTTGTCAAGTTGATACTCGGTTTGTTAAAACCTGACAAAGGCCAGGTCAATTATCCTGCCAACCGACATTTAGAAATTGGCTACCTGCCACAGGTAGCCGATTTTGACCAAAAATTTCCTGTCACGGTAAAAGAAGTTATTTTATCCGGCTTGTTAAAAAAGAAAAAGCTCTTGTTACCCTTTACGAGAAAAGAAAAAGAACACACGGGCAAAATAATCAAACAATTAAAACTAGGTGACATCGAAAACAAGCCTATAGGAAACCTTTCGGGCGGACAAATGCAAAGGGTATTTCTTGGCCGGGCACTCGTGTCTAACCCAAAACTCCTTATCCTTGACGAACCCGATGCCTTCATGGACAATACCTTTGAAGGGGAATTATATGAACTGCTCGGGGAATTGAGCAAAGAAATGGCCATCCTTGTGGTCTCGCATGATATTGGCACTATATCCTATCATGTAAAAACCATCGCGTGCGTGAACAAGAAATTACATTATCACCCATCAAATATTATCACGGAAAAACAATTAGAAGCATACAATTGTCCCATTCAATTAATCACGCACGGGGAAGTGCCCCACCAGGTGCTAAAAAAACACAACTAAACCATGGGCAACTTATTCCAATATAGCTTTTTTAACCATGCCGTGATAGCCGCGACACTGGCTGCCATTGCCTGTGGGATAATCGGGACCTATATCGTGTCGCGACGGATTGTTTTTATAAGCGGGGGCATAAGCCATGCTTCCTTTGGCGGGATTGGCATGGGTTACTACCTGGGTATAAACCCCTTGCACGGGGCGGCAATATTTGCCATCTTGTCCGCCCTGGGCATCGAATTCATCACCAGCAGGGGCAACATCCGCCAAGATTCAGCCATTGGTATTTTATGGTCTTTCGGGATGGCCCTGGGCATTTTGTTTATTTTCCTTACCCCTGGTTATGCGCCAAATTTAATGACATACTTGTTCGGCAGCATTCTTACGGTAGGAAAAAGCGACTTGTATATCATGCTCGTGATCACGGGCTTGGTCATCCTATTTTTTGGCTTGTTCTTTCAACACGTTTTGGCAGTTTCTTTCGACCCTGAATTTGCAAGGACCCGGGGATTACCGGTTCAATTGTTCAATTACCTGCTCATCGTGCTGGTAGCCCTTACCATCGTATTCCTGATACGTGTCGTGGGCATTATCCTGGTCATTTCCCTGCTTACCATCCCGCCAAGCCTGGCCAACATGATCAGCTACAAGTTTAAAAACATGATTTTTATTTCTATTTTGGTGGCCTTGGCGGGATCAATATGCGGGCTATTTCTTTCATATGCATATGATATTCCCTCGGGGGCAACTATAATATTAACCTTGGTAAGCTTTTTTGTGCTTGGAAAGGGAATTGAAAAAGGAAAAATAATAATAACTAAAGCAATATAATATGGATTATGATCTTATTGTTATCGGAAGCGGCCCGGGCGGTTACGTGGCTGCCATCAGGGCTTCGCGGCTAGGCATGAAAACAGCCGTGGTAGAAAAAGCAGAAGTAGGTGGCGTGTGCCTGAACTGGGGCTGCATACCCACCAAATCATTGCTTAAAAGCGCCCAGGTATACCATTACGTGAAACATGCCAAAAATTATGGCGTGCAACTGGACGGGGATGCCAAGCCCGATTTCCCGGCTATGGTAAAACGCAGCCGGGAAGTGGCAGAAGGCATGAGCAAGGGAATACAGTACCTTTTCAAGAAAAATAAAATAGAAACGGTTACCGGCACCGGTACCCTGGTGGATAAAAATAATGTAGAAGTAACCCCCGCGAAGGGCGACAAGAAAAAAATTACCGCCAAACACATTATACTGGCCACGGGCGCCCGAAGCCGCGAATTGCCAAACCTGAAACAAGACGGGAAAAAAATCATTGGCTACCGCAAGGCCATGACTTTGGATAAATTACCTGAATCTATGGTAGTAGTGGGTTCTGGGGCCATTGGCAGCGAGTTTGCCCATTTTTATTCTACCCTGGGCACCAAGGTCACCCTGGTGGAATACATGCCCAATATCGTGCCTTTGGAAGACGAGGAAGTATCAAAACAACTGGGGCGCTCCTTTAAAAAGAACGGGATAAAGGTAATGGTAGGTTCTACCGTAGAGACCGCCGATACCTCGGGCAAAAAAGTAAAAGTAACGATCAAAACCAAGAAAGGGAAAGAAACCGTAGAAGCCGACATCGTGCTTTCGGCCGTGGGCATTACCCCTAACACCGAAAATATAGGGCTGGAAGAGGCAGGTATTGAAACCAGGAAAGGACGGGTTATCGTGGACGAATTTTACCAAACCAGCGTGCAAGGGGTTTATGCCATTGGTGATATAATCCCCGGACCAGCCTTGGCCCACCTGGCATCGGCCGAAGGGATTGCCTGCGTGGAAAAAATTGCTGGGCTGGAAACCGATCCCATTGATTACAAGAACGTACCGGCCTGCACTTATACCTTGCCAGAAGTAGCATCCGTGGGCATGACCGAGAAAGAAGCCAAGGAAGCGGGTTACGAGGTAAAAGTAGGGAAATTTCCCTACACGGCATCAGGCAAAGCCAGTGCTGCCGGGGAAAAAGATGGATTTGCCAAGCTGGTATTTGATGAAAAATACGGGGAACTATTAGGTGCGCACCTGATAGGGAACAACGTGACCGAGATGATAGGCGAACTGGTGGTATCGAAAAAATTAGAAACCACTGGCCACGAGCTCATCAAGGCCATTCATCCCCACCCTACCATGTCAGAAGCCATCATGGAAGCCGCGGCGGCCGCTTACGGGGAAGTAATTCATTTATAATGGCAATAAATTAGCTATACCCTTCCCCTTTTGCCAGTTTCACGTCGTTAACGAATTGTTTGATTTGTTGTTCGTCCTCCTTTTTGCATATCAAAAGGGTGCCATCCGACTCCACGACGATGTAATTGTCAAGTCCCTGGATAACGGCTAATTTTTGGTTTGGAATGTCAATCAAGCAATTTTTCGTGCCATAAGTAAACACGTCTTTTCCCTTGATGGCATTCAAACTTTGGTCTTTCTCAAGATGCTCATACAGGGATCCCCACGTGCCCAGGTCAGACCAACCAAAATCTGAACAATACACGTACACGTTCCCGGCTTTTTCCATCACGCCATAATCAATAGAAATACTTCGGCATTCCGTGTATGTATCTTCAATAAAATTCAATTCATTTTCGGTGTTATAAAACCCTTTCCCGCGTTCAAACAAGTTATTGACCTCGGGCAAATGGTTTTCAAAAGCCTCGATAATGGAATTCAAGGACCAGATAAAAATACCGGAGTTCCAATAAAATTCACCGCTTTCATAAAACACCTTAGCCAGTTCTATATTTGGTTTCTCGGTAAAGGTTTTCACTTTACGGAGGTTTTCATCATCGGGGAATGTCACGTCATTATTTACCTGGATATACCCATAGCCCGTTTCAGGACGGTGTGGTTTAATCCCAAGGGTCAACAATGAATCAGAATGATCGGCAAATTCAAGGCCTTTTTTAATAATATCGATAAATTCCCCTGTTTTCAGGATCAAGTGATCGGAGGGGGCTACCACCATCACCGCGTTCGGGTTAATAGACTGGATATGGTAGGCGGCATAGGCGATACACGGGGCGGTGTTTTTGCGCATGGGTTCCAGCAAAACTTGATGCTCACCAATATCAGGAAGCTGTTCAAGAATAAGATCCTTGTATTCCTGGTTTGAAACAATATACATGTTCTCCTTGGGGACAATCCCGGTAAAACGTTCGAAAGTTTGCTGGATAAGGGATTTTCCAACACCGAGGATATCAATAAATTGTTTGGGGCGGTCCGTGCGGCTAAGGGGCCAAAAACGACTCCCTACCCCACCGGCCATGATAATACAATAATGGTTTTGGTTCATGTAATTTAATTTTCACCGGTATTCCGGCTGCTTGTTTTACCTAGTAGCGTGATCACAAAATACTAGTTTATAAAAATGGTATCCAAAAGTAATAATTATAGCCCAATTTTCTATGGCCTTCTCGCACTTTTAACGATTTTTCAAATTTCCAAAAAGATTCAATATAATAATTTTAATTTTGTAAAAAACCATTACCGTGCTTAAATTGTTAAAACATATCGGAAAGTATTTCATGCTAATGCGCCAGGTATTTGCTGAACCAGAAAAAAAAAGCATTTATTATAAGCGGGTTGTTTACGAGATTTACAGCCTTGGCGTGCAATCTATTGGCATAGTCCTTATTATCTCGGTATTCATGGGAGCTGCCATCACGGTACAGACCGCTTACAATATAGAAAACCCCCTGTTGCCCAGGTATCTTATCGGGGTAGGGGCACGGGACAGCATGTTGCTGGAATTTTCTTCCACGATGGTGGCCCTTATCCTTTCGGGAAAAGTTGGTTCGAGCATTGCATCCGAGCTTGGCACCATGCGGATTACCGAGCAAATAGATGCCCTCGAGATCATGGGCGTGAATTCGGCCAGTTACCTGATCTTGCCTAAAATTATTGGCTTGATGCTTTTCAACCCCGTTCTCTCGATTCTAAGCATGTTCGTGGGGATTAGCGGCGGGTTTATCGTTGCGATTTTTACCGGGGTTACCACGGCCGAGGAATACATTTATGGTATCCAGTATGTTTTCATCCCTTTTTACGTGGCCTATGCCCTGATCAAATCCGTGGTATATGCTTTTCTTATCACGTCCATATCAGCCTATCATGGTTATCATGCCGCCGGGGGCGCGGTAGAAGTAAGCAAATCAAGTACCCGGGCGGTGGTGCACTCTAGCGTGTTTATTTTAATGTTTAACCTGATATTAACCCAATTGCTGCTCTCATGATCCTGTTAAAAAATGTTTCGAAATCTTTTAATGACCAGATCATTATAAAGGATATCTCGGCCCGTTTCGAGAGGGGCAAGACCAATTTGGTAATCGGGAGGAGCGGATCGGGCAAAACCGTGTTACTGAAAACCATTCTCGGGCTTCACCAGGCAGATCAAGGAGAAATATATTACGAAGGCACGGAATTTACCTCCTTGGACCGAAAAAAGAAGAAAAACATCCGAAAAAAAACAGGAATGCTCTTCCAGGGCGGGGCCTTGTTTGATTCGGCCACCGTGTTGGAAAACGTGATGTACCCCCTTGACATGTTCACGGCTATGCCTTATGCCGAGAAAAAAGAAAAAGCTGAAAATTGCCTGGACAGGGTAAATTTAAAAAACGTGAACGATGCATTGCCATCTGAATTAAGCGGTGGGATGAAAAAAAGAGTGGGCATTGCCCGTGCTATTGCCCTAAGCCCAAGTTTTCTGTTTTGCGACGAGCCCAACTCGGGCCTCGATCCCCAGACTGCCATCCTGATCGATGCGTTGATCCGTGACATTACCAAGGAGTTTAACACGACTACCATCATCAACACGCATGACATGAACAGCGTGATGGAGATGGGCGAGCAAATTTATTTCATCAACCATGGCGGGATAAGTTGGAAAGGGACAAGGGACGACATCCTGGAAAGCACGAACAAAGATTTGAATGATTTTATTTTTGCCTCGGGTTTTGCTAAAAAATTAAAAGAAAGCTTGCAATAACCCTATTCCTGAAAAGATATCCTGTAAATATCGTAATTCCCGAAACCATCTCTCGAGAAAATCGCGTAATAGCCCCCCAGGCCATTTTTATGAGGCATGAAGAAGAGATCATCATCAGTAGTATTCAAGGGATATCCCATGTTCACGGGTTTTTCAAAAGCACCGTCCACGTAGGTGGCCTTAAAAATATCATGCCCGCCCATGTTAAAATGGCCCTTCGAGCTAAAATACAGGGTACTGTCTTCTGTCAAAAAGGGGGTTTCCTCGTCGTATATGGTATTGATGATTGGCCCCAGGTTCATGGCTTTGCCCCATTGACCTTCAGCGTTTTTTTCTATTTTATATATATCCTTTCCACCGATACCCCCTTCGCGGTCGCTTACAAAAAAAAACGTGTTGCCATCAGGCGAAAAGCAAGCATGTGTTTCATTATATTTCGTGTTCAGGCTAGCCTCTGGCACCAGGTGGCGTTGCCATTCGCCCTCCTTGAACACGCTCTGGTAAATATTATAATTATCAATGTCTTTACGGACAAGGAATAATTGCTTCCCGTCGGGCGAGAGGGAGGAGGTAAGCAATTCGCCATCGGAACGGACAAAACGGCTAAGATTGACAGGGGTGCCCCATTTACCGTTAGGCTGCCTGGTGGAATGAAAAATCGCGTCATAAAATTTTAACCGGGAGGTATAAACCAGGTTCGAATCGTTGAACGATACCGCGGGCCTAACGTTAGCAAAAGAGCTATTGATTATTTTGCCCACGTTGGTTGACCAAAACTGAACGGGGCTTTTCATGAGGGATTTCGCGTTGTAACATACCTGGATTTCATGCTCTATTTCCCTCATCTTGACCACGTCATCCTGATCAACATATTTTTTATACCGTGAAAAAGTATTAATGGCCGAATCGAGCTGGTAATTGACCCGGTAAGCTTTGCCCAATAGAAAAACCGCACGGACAGGTGCTTTATTTTCGTTAAAAAAACCTACCTCGTATTCGGTCGTGACATCTTTCACGGCATCTAACAAGTACGACAAGGCTTTTTTCTTGGCCCCGGGGAGGCTTAGGTAACATTCCCCGATCCGGTAAGATATATTCGCGCTCTTCCTGTTGAGTGTATTATAGATATCAAGGTACAAGGGCAAAGCCTCATCGTATTCCTTGAACAAGACATAATATTCTGCATCAACGAACAATCGCTTGAAATAATTAGCCTTTTGTGCACTAGCCGTATAAACCAATAGTAAGAAAACAAATAGTATATTTTTCATGTAGCTTTCTTCTCCAAAAACAAAAATAATATTCGACCAAAAAGTTACGAAAAAAAATACAAGAAAAAACAAAACATCCAGAAAAATTAACGATCAAGGTATTTAACCCCCTTGAACAATATCTGGATATCATTAAGGACCCGATAGTCTTTTGCATATATAAGGCTCACTCGCCGTAGGGTTTCGGGTGCCACGTTTTTCCTTTTCAAGCCATCAGCGGGATTTAGTATTCCTTTCTTAAAATTCGCGATACCAGCATTTTTTAATTCTTCCAAATCTTTCACGCTATAATATCCCACCCATGAATATTGACCTAGCAAGACCCGGAATATATTTCGTGTAAAATTCACGGGTTTCTTGTAAAAAAATATCAAAACAGGGCTAAAAATAAGAAAAAAGAAACTAAAACAGATATCCAGCAAGCGCTTGTTCCTTTGATTTGAAGGCTTGCTTATTGAATTTAAATCAAGGATGTACAAGTCGCCTGCTGTGTTGATTGAATTACTGCCGATAACCGAAAGGCTCTCGGGCGGGGCTATCTTGTAATCCGTGCTCACGTCGGTCAGCTCGAGCATTAATTTAATAATGCGCCGCGAGCTAATATCCGTGGCAGAAAAAATTATCTCGTCAATCTTGTTTATTAAAGTAAGTTCGCGTATTTGGTCAATTTCGCCAGCAAAAAAATCCGGGTCGGTGTTAGGGCCGGGCGAAGCATATCTAACAAACTCGTAACCGAGGCCGATTTGATCGATAAGTTCGTGTACACGCTGACATTCTTCTTTCCCCCCTACTACCAGGATGCGCATCTTCTTTTTGCGGTACAGCTTAAACCCGGGGAAAGGCAGAATGGAACTTGCCAGCACACGGTCTGCCATCGTCACAAAATAAGCCAGCAAGGTGCCAATTAAGATCAAGGCGCGGGAAAATCTCAAATGTACAGGGAGCAATGAATAAATTAATAAAATTACAACTGTCCCGATACTTATCCCTTTAAGCACCTTTTTTATCTTGATAGGTTTATCGTAACCACCGCTAAAAAATATAGAGATAATCCAAATCAAAATGTAAAGTGGCAAAATATACTGGATAAAAAAGGTAGGGTACCGCCCTTCGCCCCCGAATTTATATGCTTCCCAAAATGGCAGGATAAAACGGAAAGCCGCGTAAAGCATGAAACCATCAACCAGGGGCAGGGCAATTGTTTTAACCAAACGGTTGATAACCGCTAAAAAGGCCCGAAAGTAGATTGCCGTCTGGATAAGTAAAATGAGAAGGGCAGCGTTTTTACCTGTAAAATGCTTACGGGCGAAAATAATCATGGCATTGTAAAACACCCTGACATAATTAATGCTCCCCTTTTTCGTGCTTTCACCCTTGTAATGTATAATAGTGGTTTCAGGAAAATACACGTTTTTATAGCCCGCCAGGGTTATCCGGTACGACAAGTCAATATCTTCGCCGTACATGAAGAAAGATTCATCCAACAACCCGATTTTATCAAGCACGGATTTACGCAGGAGCATGAAAGCGCCTGGCAGCACGTCCACCTCGTGCACCTTTTCTTTATCAAGAAAACCCAGGTGGTATCGCCCAAAAATTTTAGATTTTGGGAATAACCCCGAGATACCAAATATTTTATAAAAAGCGACTGAAGGAACGGGGAGCCCACGTTTTGACTCGGGTAAGAAGTTGCCGGTACCATCGATCATTTTAACCCCCATCCCGCCCACGTCAGGGTTCTCGTCCATGTACGCCAATACTTTTTGGAACGTCCTTTCTTCAACCACCGTGTCGGGGTTCAACAATAAAACATGTTCCCCGCTAGAAAGCCGGATAGCTTGATTGTTAGCTTTCGAGAAACCCAGGTTCTGATGGTTCTCGATTAAGCGGACAGAAGGAAATTTTTGGCGTACCATTTGACACGAGCCATCCACAGAGTTATTGTCTACCACGAAGACTTCCCCCTCGATGCCTTTCATTGCTTTTTCGACAGAATAAAGGCATTGTTCAAGGAAGTGTTTTACATTGTAGTTAATGATAACGATGGAAAGCTTCATGTTTTAAGCTTTTAATTAAAATGCACGGCTATAAATCTATTGTTTACCCGTGTAAAAGCAGCTACAAATCTAAGATTTTTTTATTTTTTTTATAATCCGGGAAGTAGAATAACCTTCAAGGAACTCGATGGTAACCACTTTGCCATTTTTTGCCTTCACGGTATCATGCCCCA
>CAZKIR010000021.1:2661-18011 GCA_964552835.1 uncultured Bacteroidales bacterium | reverse complement strand
CGCGCAAAAAATCGCGATAGAACCATCCAGTACACGTAAAGAACGTTCAACCTCAACGGTAAAATCAACGTGCCCTGGCGTATCAATAATATTAATCTTGTAATCCTCGTTATTGTATTTCCAATAGGTAGTTGTAGCAGCGGAAGTTATGGTGATCCCCCTCTCTTGCTCCTGTACCATCCAGTCCATGGTGGCATCCCCATCGTGAACCTCGCCCATGCGGTGTGTGATGCCGGTATAAAACAACACCCGTTCCGTGGTGGTGGTTTTACCCGCGTCAATATGGGCCATGATGCCAATGTTTCTAGTATATTTTAAATCTCTAGCCATGTTCTATACCTCACCAAAATTCCTGGATTTGCTATTTATAATAATTTATCCTATATAACTTTATTAAAACCTAAAATGCGCGAAAGCTTTGTTTGCTTCGGCCATGCGGTGCATTTCTTCTTTTTTCTTGAAAGCCCCGCCTTCCTGGTTGTATGCAGCCATTATTTCAGCAGCTAATTTTTCGCTCATACTTTTTCCAGCCCGTTGCCTTGAAAAACGGATCATGTTTCGCATGCTTATCGCGACTTTCCTTTCTGGCCTAACTTCCATGGGTACTTGAAAAGTAGCCCCGCCAATCCGTCGGCTTTTTACTTCCACGAGCGGGGTAATATTGTCCAGGGCCTTTTTCCATATCTCCAGGGCCGAGGCTTCTTCATTCTTCATCTTTTTATCAACGATATCCATGGCGCTGTAAAAAACTTTAAAGGCCAAGTTCTTCTTCCCGCTCAACATCAAACTGTTCACGAACCGGGTAACCAGCGTATCATTGTATATGGGATCCGGTTCAGTTGGTTTTCTTTTTATTACTTTTGACTTTCTCATCTGCTAGTAATATTATTTCTTTGGTTTCTTTGTGCCATATTTCGAACGCCTTTGAGTCCTGTCTTCCACGCCCGAGGCATCCAGTGCGCCCCGCACGAGGTGGTAACGGACACCTGGCAGGTCTTTTACCCTACCGCCCCTAATCAACACGATCGAGTGTTCTTGAAGGTTGTGCCCTTCACCAGGAATATAAGCGTTCACTTCTTTTCCATTTGTAAGCCTGACCCTAGCCACTTTCCGCATGGCAGAATTCGGCTTCTTAGGCGTGGTAGTATATACACGCACGCATACCCCCCTTCTCTGGGGGCAGGCATCCAACGCCGGGGCCTTCTTTTTTTCCACCTGCTGTTTTCGCCCTTTTCTAACTAACTGCTGAATTGTTGGCATAATTATATTTTTTCAATTGGGTGTGCAAAGGTATTCTTTTTTTTTAAAAAACAATAATTATTAATGATTAATTTATTCCATTGGAGGAATTCAATCCCAGGTAAATGGGGGACAATTATGAATACAGCATACAAAAAAGAGGGTAAAATTATTCAATAAATAGAGAGTGCAATGCCAAGATTTGTTTACCGTAAAAATATCCCTGTCGCAAAACGGCCACACTTGTAATTCGATCCGCGGGCCGAATAAAACAAACCGGCAACCGAGTAGGTGCAAATCCCTGAAACCTCAATATTATTACTTTGGATACCGGCTTGTTCCAACATGTAACGGTTAGTTTTCCACAAGTCGACCAGGAACTTGCCATTTGTTTTTTGTTTTGCCAACCCCAGTTCCAATGCCCTTGGCCATCGCGCGAGCAAAGGCCCCATAACAGTTTGGCCTACCTCGTATGCACCGGGTCCAATAGAAGGCCCGATCCCGACAAGTATTTCATTTTCTGATGCGCCAAAAACGGATTTCATTACATCCAGGGTTTCAATGGCTATCTCCTGGACGGTACCTTTCCATCCTGCATGGGCCACACCGACAACTTTTCTCTTCTTATCATACAAAATAATTGGAACGCAATCGGCCGTGAGCACACAAATACATGTTCCTGGTAGGTTTGTTACCAGGGCATCTGTTGAAGCTAGCCTATGAGGGCAGTGGCCCAGGGGAAATGAACCATCTATCACCGCGACCTTTTTTCCATGGCATTGCCGGGGGAACACGAGTTGCCGGGCAGATATGCCAAGACGCTTGGCCAAGAGCAATCGATTTTGAAAAACTTCCTCGGGATCGCCCCAATCCAGGAACCCCAGGTTAAAACTGCCCATCTCCTCGGCACCAAGCCCCCCCATTCTACTGGTAATAAAATGGGTAATTTCTTGGCCATGCTCCATTAGGTGGTTAAAATGCCACAAGGGAATGCTTTGTTCTAATGTTTTTTTCATATTCTTTTATAAAATTATTCCCGTGAAGGGCCCTGCTAAATACTATATATATAATATGGTATAAAAACAATTTCGCGGGCACGAAAATAATACTTCTATTCAAACACCCTGAACCAATTTAATGAATTATTTAGGAAATCTTCATATAAAATTACCCAGGAATTGATAATATTCAAAAATTTATTACATTTGGGACTCCTTAAAAAACAGTAAAATTCACATTATTCTATAAATTTTTATATCATGAAAACTTACAATACAGATCAAGTTAAGAATATAGCTTTGGTTGGTAATTCAAGCTCCGGAAAAACCACCCTCGCGGAAGCTATGCTTTTTAATGGCGGGGTAATTAACAGGGTCGGGACAGTGGAAAGTAAAAATACAGTATCGGATCACAACCAGATAGAACAGGAAAACGAGAACTCTGTATTTCCGACATTATTATATACCGAATCGCACGATAAAAAAATAAACATGATTGACACCCCCGGGCTTGACGACTTCATTGGTGGTGTGGTAACTGGCCTTCGCCCGGCCGACCTCGCGGTAATGCTAATCAATTCCCAAAATGGCGTGGAAGTAGGCACGGAAGTAAGCTATCGTTACGTGGAAAAAGCCGAGAAACCCATGATGTTCGTGGTGAACCAACTGGACCATGACAAGGCCAACTTTGAAAAAACCATGGAATCGCTCAACCAGCGGTTCGGTGGCACACCAGCCGTAATCCAGTACCCTGTAAACGCGGGGCAAGGTTTTGATGCCATTATCGACATCTTGAAAATGAAAATGTACAAGTACCCGGGTGAAGAAGGAAAAGCCCAAATCGTTGACATCCCGGACGATCAGAAAGAGCAGGCCGAAAACATGCGGAATGAGTTAATCGAGAAAGCCGCGGAAAATGACGAGCAATTAATGGAACTGTTTTTCGAGAACGAGACCCTATCAGAAGAGGAAATGCGGAAAGGCCTAAGCCTCGGGATATTAAATCGTGACCTGTTCCCGGTATTTTGTGTTTCAAGCAAGAAAAACATCGGGGTAGACCGGTTGATGGAATTTATCGCGAACGTGGCCCCGGCGCCAACCGAAGTACCAGCCCCAGTTGATTCTGAAGGAACGGAAATAAAGGTTGAACCATCGGGAAGCCCTGTATTATTCGTTTTCAAAACATCTTACGAATCCCATATCGGCGAAATCAATTACTTTAAAGTCCTTTCAGGTGAACTAAAAGAAGGCATGGATCTGGTAAACAATAACAGCCAAACCAAGGAAAGGCTTTCGCAACTGTATGCCGTGGCAGGGAAAACCCGGAACAAGGTAGATAAAATGGTAGCTGGTGATATCGGGGCAACCGTTAAATTAAAAAGTACCAAGGCCAACCACACCCTCACGGGCCCTGACCTGAACTACAAACTTGATCCAGTTGAATACCCTGCACCGAAGTACCGTGCTGCTATCAAGGCCCTGAGCGAGGGCGACGAAGAAAAATTGGGCGAGGCCCTGAGCCGCATGCACGAGGAAGACCCCACTATCGTGATCGAGTATTCCAAAGAACTAAAACAAATTATCGTGCACGGGCAGGGGGAGTACCATTTAAATATCCTAAAATGGCACCTGGACAATATTTACAAGGTAGAAACCGAGTTTATCCCACCACGTATACCTTACCGGGAAACCATTACCAAGGTGGCCCAGGCGGATTACAGGCACAAGAAACAATCAGGAGGTGCCGGGCAGTTTGGAGAAGTGCACATGGTGATTGAACCACACGAGGAAGATGCACCCGATCCTACTTCTTATAAGATTGAAGGGAAAGAAATTAAAATCTCTGTTCGCGATAAGCAGGAATTGCCCTTGAACTGGGGCGGGAAACTCGTGTTTTACAACTGTATCGTGGGCGGATCGATTGACACGAAATTTCATCCCGCTATCCTGAAAGGGATCATGGAAAAAATGGAAAACGGCCCATTAACCGGTTCATACGCGCGGGATATCCGGGTTGCCATTTATGATGGAAAAATGCACCCGGTTGATTCAAACGAGATATCCTTTAAACTGGCAGGGCGTAACGCCTTCCAAATGGCCTTCAAAAAAGCCGCCCCTAAAATCATGGAACCCATATACCTGGTAGAAGTTTTGGTTCCCAGTGACCGGATGGGCGACGTGATGAGCGATTTGCAAGGAAGAAGGGCCGTGGTACAAGGCATGAGCAGCGAAAAAGGGTTTGAAAAAATTTCTGCCAAGGTACCACTGGCCGAGATGAACAAGTATTCTACCGCGCTGAGCTCGCTAACCAATGGCCGGGCCATGTACACCATGACATTCTCGGAATACGCGCAAGTTCCAGGCGATATCCAGGAAAAATTACTGAAAGAACACGAGGTAGAACAAAAAGAAGAATAAATTACAAGAAGAAGGATATAAAAAGGCTGCCTGAACAGGCAGCCTTTTTTAATCTTGCTTCAGCCACCTTGTGACTATGCCCGCGAATTTAAACAAAGCTGATGGATTATAAAGACGGTTAAAAAACGTAAATAATCCCGTATGCCTGGCTGGACGTGCCACCTTGATCGATATTTGACTGGTTATTTTGATTGCCTGCCGTATTATTTTGGTTTGGCTGGTTACTTTGATCACCAAAAAAACTGCTGTTTCTTTCTTCCTTGGGTTTCCCGTCCCATTCATTATCATCATAGCCCTTGGCCTTGATAATGTAATAATAAACCCCGGGCTCGACAGTCCGGTTGGAATTTCGGATTTTCCCGTCCCAAACGACTTCCTCGGTTCCGGTGTTATTGTAAATTTCTTTCTCGAACACCACGCGGCCCCAACGGTTAAATACCACGAGGTGGAAATCTTTAATGGATTTAAGGCTGAAGGTGAGTTCATCATTGTTCCCATCCCTGGTGTTAGGCGAGAAAGCTTCCTTGTCCAGTTCAAAAGTACTGGCCTCCACTGTAATTTTTTCCAGGGCAATCGAATCCGTGCAATTGTATTGATTATTTTTCACGACCAGGCTCGGGACGTATGGGCCATATTCGGCAGTAGGAATAAAATAGGTATGTGCGGTGTCAAAAACTACCGTAAAAATGGTGTCTTGATCAAAGCCCTTCGACAAGGTATCGCCAAAAAGCCACATGATGCTATCGGCCAGTGTTGAAGTGCTATTGAAAGTAAGCGTGAGGGGGGCAAAATTCTGATCGTTCGATTTCTTGATATCTACTTCGGCCTTGGGCACCCTGGCAATATAATTATAATAAGATGTTACTTCATTGCCCCAGCGATCTATAACCGTTAGCTCAAATTCTATGTCCTCGTACCCGATAGAATGTATAGAATAAAGTTTTAAAGTAGAAAAAGTAGATATGATTTCGCCCTTATCATCTTTCCAACTGTATGATCGCACTTCATTTAACAGGGTATCTTTATCAAAAACAGCATCCTGGCACAAGTTAACATACACGAAATCCGTTAATTGAAGGGTATAGCCGTTCTCCAGGATTGTAAGGTATTCACAATTCCACTTCTCGTCCTCATCCAAGAGGACAAGCCCGAGGTGATCCACGAAGACCCAAAAACTCTCGACCTTCACCGAGCCAGTAAGCGTGTCGCGCGCGTGGAGTTTGAAACCGTATGAACCAGAATTACTTATAAAATTTAAATTTAACACGGAAAACGCGAAATTGGTATCAGAGGGTACCGTTTCGGTTTTCAACGTATCAAAAACATTGGTATTCTTATTAAACCGTGTCCATGTAAAATCAACAACTACCGAATCAATAGCAGAGGTATCAAGGTAAAATGCTTCTACTTGCCCGCTTATAGAATTATCAAAAGAACCTGTAATGTTACGCCCCATTTCATCAGGTGAATAGAAAACAAAAGCCGTGTCGCAAAGTGAGTACAAGCTATCGGCTGTTAAAGAATCCAGTCCCAACCCGCTTGTATCAAGTGATTGGTGATAACAAACCGAAAAACCCGTATCGGCCCTGGGGCACGAAAGCTGGCCATGTAACTGGCCACCTTGAAATATCAAGCCAATAAATAAAACATAAATTAAAAAAGGATCCTTCATGGAAAATCTCGTTCTGTTTGTATAAACTCTATTTCTCGTATAATATTTTAACAATTGGGTTAAAATTTGCAATTCTACAATAAATTATTCATTCGCGAAAATCAAAACTATAAAAACAGCCCTGTCCATTTTTATAAATAACCCGGAAATGGAGAAATAACGAGGCGATTTCATTCGTTGTGGATAAAAAAAGAAAAAATCACTTTGTGAAATCAGGCATAGTTGCGTAATTTTCCACTGTTTTTTTGAACAGAAAGAAAAATCTATATATGAAAGCAGACTTTTTAAAGGAATTGAACGAACCCCAGCGACAAGCAGTAGAAAATGTAAAGGGGCCATCTTTGGTAATTGCCGGTGCAGGTTCCGGGAAAACCCGGGTGCTGACGTACCGTATCGCGTACTTGTTAAGCCAGGGGGTGCCCCCGTGGAAAATATTGCCCCTTACCTTTACCAACAAGGCTGCAAAAGAAATGAAAGAACGTATAGGCGAGTTGGTAGGCCACGAGGTGGCACGCCAGTTATGGATGGGCACTTTTCATTCAGTATTTGCCCGAATCTTACGCTCGGAGGCAGATAAGCTGGGCTATCCAAAATCATTTACCATCTACGATACGCTTGATTCGCGCAACCTTGTAAAAACCATCGTGAAAGAGCTGCAGCTTGACGATAAAAGTTACAAGCCTTCCCAGGTATTCAGCCGCATTTCCTCGGCCAAGAACAACCTGATAACAGCCCGGGCCTATTCAGCCAATGCCAAACTTATTGAACGCGACCGCCAAAACAAACGCCCCATGCTGCACGAGATTTTTAAGCGGTATGCTGCCAGGTGTTTCAAGGCAGGGGCCATGGATTTTGATGATTTGTTGTTGAACACGAACCTCCTTTTCAGGGATTTTCCCGAAGTACTGAAAAAATACCAGGACAAGTTCGAGTATATCCTCGTGGACGAGTACCAGGACACGAACTTCTCGCAATACCTCATAATAAAAAAACTGGCCGAAAGGCACCAGAATGTATGCGTGGTAGGCGATGATGCCCAGAGTATTTACGCTTTCAGGGGGGCAAAAATCGAAAATATCCTGAATTTTAAGAATGATTACAAAAAATTCAAGCTGTACAAACTCGAACAGAATTACCGCTCTACCCAAAATATCGTGAACGCGGCCAACTCGATCATTGCCAAAAACAAGGGGCAAATCCCCAAGGAAGTATGGTCGGGCAATCATGAAGGGGATAAAATTCGCGTGCTGAAAGCCATGACAGATAGCGAAGAAGGATACCTCGTAGCCAACGAGATTAACCATTCCCGTCTAACAGATCATCTGCCATACAAGGATTATGCGATCCTTTACCGCACCAATTCCCAATCAAGGGTATTTGAAGAGGCCATGCGCAAAAAAAACATCCCTTACAAAGTTTTTGGCAGCCTTTCTTTTTATCAACGCAAGGAAATAAAAGATTTATTGGCCTACCTTCGGCTTATCGTGAACCCTGATGACGACGAGGCGTTAAAACGTATCATTAACTACCCCACGCGGGGCATCGGCAACAAGAGTGTTGAAAAAACCGGGGCCCTGGCCGCTACTGAAGAAACCAGCTACTGGAAAGTTATTACCCAGCCAAACCTGATAGGAAGGCACCTGCCTACCAGGACCTATACCAAGGTAAGGGAATTCGTGGAAATGATCAGGGGCTTTGCCCACCAGGCGAAAGAAAAAAATGCCCACGATATAGGCCAACACGTGGCCGCCACAACAGGGATGCTAAAAGAGTTTTTCCAGGATAAGTCACAAGAAAGCCTGGGAAGGTACGAGAATATCCAGGAACTGCTGAATGCCATGCAGGAATTTAGCATGGACTTTCTCGAGGAAAATGGCCGGCAAGCGCTTTTGGAGGACTACCTGGAGAATGTTGCCTTGCTTACCGACATGGACACCGAGAAGCCAGAGGATCAAGACAAGGTTACCCTGATGACAATCCATTCGGCCAAGGGGCTTGAATTCGAGAACGTGTATATTGCCGGGATGGAAGAAGAACTGTTCCCCTCCCAGATGTCGGGTACCACCCAGCAGGACCTGGAAGAAGAAAGGCGCTTGTTTTACGTGGCCGTGACCCGTGCCAAACGCAAGGTAACTTTATCGTTCGCGAACTCGAGGTTCAAGTGGGGCTCGATTCATTACAACAACCCCAGCCGGTTTTTAAACGATATTGACGAGCAATTTTTGGAAGCCCCGCTTGAAACAGAAACCGTTACAGAAGAACGCCCCGCCAGGAAACCAAGCGCGAAAAGCCAGTACCAGGGAGCTTCGGCCACGGTGCCAGGAAAGAAAAACCTTACCCCTATTGAAAAAATTGGGAAAAAAACAAAAAACATGGCATCAAATTTGGGATATTCAAATAATTTACAAAAATTTGCACCTGATAACCCGGATAAATTTCAGGCAGGTATGTTTGTTGAACATCCCCGCTTTGGCAAAGGAAAAATACTGAACATTGAAGGAACCCCGCCCAACTCGAAAGCAACTGTTTTCTTCAACAGCTCCGGCCAAAAACAACTTTTGTTAAAATTTGCCAAGTTACGAATTATCGAAACATAAATAATAGGTTTTACCAAACAAGAACATGGATTACAATACCGCTAGAAAAAAACTCGTATTGCCAGAATATGGCAGGAACATACAAAAAATGGTGAATTACGCTGTCGAAATTGAAGACCAGGAAGAAAGAAACCGGGTTGCAGCGGCCATCATTCAAATCATGGGCAATATAAAACCCCAGTACAGGGAAATTAGTGATTTTAAACACAAGCTTTGGGATCACCTGGCCATTATCTCGGATTTTAAATTGGATATTGACTTTCCGTACGAGGTGCCCAAGAAAGAAACTTTTCTTCAAAAACCCCGGCCCGTGCCTTACCCGATTAACAACCCAAGATACAAACATTACGGGAGCACCATTGAACAATTGATCCAAACAGCCGTGGACATGGAACAAGGGGAAGAAAAGGAAGAACTGATACGGGTTATCGCGAACCACATGAAAAAATTATTCCTTACCTGGAACAAGGATTCTGTTACCGATGATGTTATTTTTAATGATTTAAAAGAACTCAGCGGCGGCAAACTGGACGTGGAAAAAGACCTGAAATTACCTGAAACGCGCGATATCCTTTCCAAAACAAGGAAAAAAAGGGTTGTGCGGAAAAAATAACTGCTTGGCATGGGGTCATTTATTATCCAGGGAGGCACGAAACTAGGTGGCAAGATTACCCCGCAAGGTTCAAAAAACGAAGCCTTGCAGGTATTGTGCGCGACCCTGTTAAGCCCGGAAAAAATTACCATACGGAATATCCCGGATATCCTGGATGTAAACAAGCTCATCAATATACTCCTTATCCTTGGGGTAAAAGTACAAAATGAAGGCCCCGGGGCATATACCTTTCAAGCCAAGGAAATAAACCTGGATTACATTCATAATAAGGATTTTTTACAAGAATCCAGCAGCCTGCGCGGTTCTATCATGATCGTTGGCCCGCTTCTGGCCCGGTTTGGAAAAGGATATATACCAAGCCCGGGGGGAGATAAGATTGGCCGGCGACGGTTAGATACCCATTTCATGGGATTTGAAAAACTTGGGGCGAAATTTAATTTTGACCCTGAAGAGCGGGTATACCACGTGAAAGGCGACAAGCTACAGGGAACCTACATGTTGCTTGACGAAGCATCGGTTACCGGGACCGCGAACATCCTGATGGCCGCCGTGATGGCCAAGGGAAAAACCACTGTGTTTAACGCCGCTTGTGAACCTTATATCCAGCAACTTTGCAAAATGCTAACCTGCATGGGGGCCAAGATAAAGGGTATTGGTTCAAACCTCTTGCAAATTGAAGGCGTGGAATACTTATCAGGCTGTGGGCACGCTTGCCTACCCGATATGATTGAAGTGGGCAGTTTTATTGGCATGGCCGCCATGACCGGTTCGGCCATTACCATAAAAAATTCCTCGTACCATAACCTGGGCATTATCCCCCATTCCTTTAAACGCTTAGGCATTGCATTAGAACAACAAAACGATGATCTGTTCGTGCCGGCCCAGGAACATTACGAGATAGAAAGTTTTATCGATGGCTCTATCATGACCATTGCCGACGCACCTTGGCCCGGCCTTACCCCCGACCTGTTAAGTGTATTCCTGGTAGTGGCCACACAGGCCAGGGGAAGCGTGCTAATACACCAGAAAATGTTCGAGAGCCGACTATTTTTCGTGGATAAGCTTATTGACATGGGCGCCAAAATTATCCTTTGCGACCCGCACCGGGCCACCGTGATAGGACAGGATAAAAAATACCCCTTGCGCGGGACCATGATGACTTCACCGGACATACGGGCAGGCGTGGCCTTGTTAATTGCCGCCTTGTCGGCCGAAGGCCAAAGCATTATCAACAACATCGACCAGATAGACCGGGGATACCAGGATATTGACGGGCGGCTTCAAAAACTTGGGGCAAATATCCAACGAATAAACAACTAACAATCCTTTTCATCTTTGGAATCTTTCACTAACATGTCAACACGGGTAAAGCTCTTCGTGTCAAATTGTTGATTGCCTTAACACTAATTCCTAAATAAAACAAGCCCCCCCATCCTGTCAATTTGTCGGGAAGGGCAAAATGGCAAAATTGTTGCAGATAAGAAGTAACCAAAAATTAACGTGTTGTTTAACCAATCAAAGTTTGTATAAACTATGGTGAAGAAAGAGAAAAAAATAAAGGAAGAAAACAAGGAAATGCAAGAAGATAAAGCCACGGAAACAGAAGAACAAACAGAGGCGCAAGCAGAAGTACAAGCAGAAAACAATACCCAGGCAGACGAGCAAGAAAAACAGGAAGAAACCGATGAAAAATCAGATCAGCCAAGTCCCGAAGAAGAGATAAGTGAACTGAAAAACAGATATATCAGGCTATCCGCTGAATTTGACAATTACCGTAAAAGGACCCTGAAAGAAAAATCAGAACTGATCCGTTCGGCAGGCGAGGATATTTTATCTGGCTTGCTACCCGTGCTAGACGATTTTGACCGCGCGATGGACAACCTGGAAAAAGCCAATAGCCTGGAATCAGTCAAAGAAGGAATTGAACTGATCCATACCAAATTTAAAGAGTTCATGAAACAAAAGGGCGTGGTAGAAATAGAAGCCCGGCACCAGGAATTTGACACCGACATGCACGAGGCCGTGACCAAGATACCGGCCCCGGAAGAAGACCTGAAAGGCAAGATCGTGGACGTGATAGAAAAAGGTTATTATTTGAACGATAAAGTTATGCGGTATGCCAAAGTGGTAGTTGGCGAATAATTTATATATTCGTGCCGTGGATTAAAAATTTACAGGGTATTGCTGACACGAAAAAAAAACAAACTGAAAAAATGTCAAAAAGAGATTATTACGAAGTATTGGGCGTTTCAAAGGACGCTGGAACAGACGAGATAAAAAAAGCCTATCGAAAGCAAGCCTTAAAATTTCACCCCGACAAGAACCCGGGTGACAACACGACCGAAGAAAAATTCAAGGAAGCTGCCGAAGCTTACGAGGTGTTAAGCAACCCGGACAAAAAGGCACGCTACGACAGGTATGGCCACGCGGGCATGGGCGGTGCTGCCGGAGGTGGTTTTGGTGGCGGCATGACCATGGAAGACATTTTTGAAAGTTTTGGCGACATATTTGGTGGCGGTTTTGGCGAAGCCTTTGGTTTTGGAGGCTTTGGTGGCAGTGGCCGCAGAAGGCGTGCCACTAGCAAGGGTTCGAACTTGCGGGTGAAAGTGAAACTCAGCTTAAAAGAAATTGCCGAGGGTGTGGAAAAAAAATTAAAGCTGAACAAATACGTGGCCTGTGATGCCTGTAGCGGTAGCGGTGCGGCCAATTCCTCAGCCTACAGTACTTGCTCCACCTGCCATGGCACGGGCCAGGTAACGCGTGTTACCAATACCTTCCTGGGACAAATGCAATCAACTTCTGTTTGCCCCTCGTGTGGCGGAGAAGGTAAAACCATCACGGAAAAATGCACCAAGTGCTATGGCGAGGGGATCATAAAAGATTCCATGGTTGAAAAAATCAATATCCCGCCAGGTGTGGCCGAGGGCATGCAACTTTCGGTCAGCGGCAAAGGCAACGCGGCACGGCGCGGCGGCATTAACGGCGATCTCTTGCTCGTGGTGGAAGAAGAAAAACACCCCGATCTTATCCGCGACGGGAATGATTTAATATACAACTTGTACGTTAGTATCCCGAAAGCCGCCCTGGGGGGTAACGTGGAAATCCCTACCCTTGACGGGAAAGTAAAAATCAAGATAAACCCCGGTACACAACCTGGCAAAATATTGCGCTTGCGCGGGAAAGGCTTGCCCGAGATAAACGGCTACGGCCGGGGCGACTTACTGGCCAGCGTGAACGTGTGGGTACCCAAAAACCTCTCGAAAGAAGAAAAGAAAACGCTGGAAGGACTTGACACTTCCGAAAATTTCGTGCCCCAACCCGAAGAGGGCGAGAAAAGCTTTTTTGAAAAAATGAAGAGCATTTTTGAATAGTTTTTCCTATTTTCACGCTCCATTTATAATACAAAATAAACGCTATGGCACTCCTCGAAACACAAGGGATCGTGAAACAATTTGACAGCTTTTACGCCCTTGACAATGTCAGCATTTCCATACAGGAAGGCAGTATTTTTGGCCTCCTGGGGCCCAACGGGGCTGGAAAAACCACCCTTATCCGTATCATTAACCAGATTACCGCCCCCGACCAGGGAGACCTGTTGTTTAATGGCGCACGCATGAAACCAGAGGACGTGTACCGCATTGGTTACTTGCCGGAAGAAAGGGGCTTGTACAAGAAAATGAAAGTAGGCGAACAAGCCATGTACCTGGCCCAATTAAAAGGCCTTTCAAAAAATGAGGCCACAAACCGCCTGAAATACTGGTTTAACAAGTTCGAGATACAAGGCTGGTGGGAAAAAAAGGTGGAAGAACTCTCGAAAGGCATGCAGCAAAAACTCCAGTTCGTGACCACCGTGATCCATAAGCCCAGGTTATTAATTTTTGACGAGCCCTTCAGTGGTTTCGATCCCATCAATGCTAACCTTATAAAACAAGAAATCCTAAACCTGAAGAACGAGGGGGCCACCGTTATCTTTTCCACCCACAACATGGGATCGGTCGAAGAACTTTGTGATCACATTGCCCTTATCAACAAGGCAAAAAATATCCTTAGCGGGAATATCAATACCATTAAAGAAGAATACAAACCGGGGATTTACGAGATCATGATAGATAGGCACCAACAAGAAGCCATCGACAAACTTGGTGAAGCCTACAAGGTATTGGAAACCAAAAAGCAAAAACCCGGCAAACTGATGGTAAAAATCCAATCATCCAACGAACAGGAAAAAGATAACGCGTTGCTTTCATCGATTATTCCCAATGCCATAGTCCATTCTTTCAAAGAGTTAATACCCAGCATGAACGACGTGTTCATCAAAGCCGTTCAAGAACAAGAATAACCCGAAAACATTCAGCCATGAACAAGATATCCCTCATTATTTCGCGCGAGTACATGACCCGTGTAAAAAAGAAATCTTTCATGATCATGACCATCCTGGGGCCGGTAATATTTGCAGCCCTGATCATCCTGCCTGCCTGGTTTGCCCAGATGAAAGATACAAAACAAAAAACCATCGCCGTCATCGACAGCACGGGGGCTTTCATGAATAAAATCCCTGAAACCGAGTACCTCAAGTTCGAGTACCCCGGGAACGTGGACATGGAAGACATGAAAACGGCTTTTCCCGAAACGGAATATTACGCCATCCTTCATATCTCGCACCTGGTGCATAACGTGCCCCGCTCCGTGCGCTTGTTTTCAGACCAACAGCCCACCCTGGGGGTGAAAAACCATATCGAGAACGCGATCGAGAAAGAATTAGAACGCCTGAAAATGGAAGCCGTGGGGATAGACGAATCAACCCTGGCATCCATAAAATCAAACGTGGACATTCAAACCATCAAGTGGACAAAAACCGGGGAAGCCGAAGAAAGCCACACGGAAATTGCCATGATAGTGGGTTACATTAGCGGCTTCTTGATTTACTTTTTTATCTTCCTGTTCGGGGCACAAATCATGCGCGGGGTGCTGGAAGAAAAGACCAACCGTATCGTGGAGGTCATCATCTCGTCGGTGAGGCCCTTTCAATTGATGATGGGAAAAATTATAGGCGTTGGCCTGGTAGGCCTTACCCAGTTTATCCTTTGGGTAATGTTAACATTCGGCTTCGTGACCGTGATACAAAAGGCCGTGCTGCCTGACATGGGCAAAACCCCGGCCGGCCAGGAAGTGACTTCCCAAGACCTGTTCGAGGCTGCCCCGCGACAAGCTGCACGGGCAGAAATGTTGCAAGTGCCAGAGAAAGGCGAAGAAGATACCATGGAAAAAATTTTTAAATCTTTCCAGACAATTGATTTCGCGGTGATATTAAGCATGTTCCTAGTCTATTTTCTCGGTGGGTACCTATTATACGCCTCAATGTTCGCGGCCATCGGGGCAGCTGCCGATCAGGACACCGATACCCAGCAGTTCATGCTGCCCATTACCATTCCCTTGATACTGGCTATTATCGTAATGATGAATGCCATCCAAAACCCGGGCAGCAGCCTCGCGTTTTGGTTTTCTATCATTCCTTTCACCTCGCCTATCGTGATGATGGTGCGGATACCATTCGGGGTACCTTATTGGGAAATCAGCCTCTCGGTAGGTTTGTTAATCTTTACCTTTATCGGGACTACCTGGCTAAGCGCCAAGATATACCGCACCGGTATCCTTATGTACGGCAAAAAGGTAAATTACAAGGAATTATGGAAGTGGTTACGGTACAGGGGTTAAAATATCGCGTTTTAAATCATTTTCAAGTGAAACGAAATGGGTAGCCATACAGGCGGATTAGTGTAGTAGCGGGGGTAATGCTATTTTCGCGATCACTA
>CAZKIR010000021.1:1949-2651 GCA_964552835.1 uncultured Bacteroidales bacterium | reverse complement strand
CTTATTTTTAATAAAGCTGTTATAATCAATTCATACCTCATCCTACTTGGTTTTCAATGGAAAACGAAACCTACCTCCCAAAGCCCTCGAAAAGCCCAAGCCCGAAGAGCGCGTAATCATATTTTACCGGGTCACCAGGGTCAAATTCGCGTAAACGGGCCGTGAGTTCTTCCACGGCTTTCCAGTCGTTTTGTTCACGTTGCAATAAGCCCAGTGAGCGGGCTACCTTGGCAACATGCAGGTCGAGGGGGATAAACAGGTGGGCGGGGGAAATATCCTGCCAAAGCCCAAGATCGACCCCTCCCCCGTCCTTTCGAACCATCCAACGAACGAACATGTTGAGCCTTTTCGCGGCAGAGTTCCTGTTTACATCCGAAACATGTTTTCCAGTCCTTTCCGGGTGTGGCAAGGAAAAAAACACTTCCCGAAAACGGGACAAAGCCTCCTTGACCGATTGGTTTTTTTGGTAGGCACGTGCAAACAATGCCCCCAGGCTGCCGTATTGCTGGTAAATATTTCGTAGAGATTGGATGAAATAAATAGTATCGGTCCCATTGAAGGTCCGGTGAACAAAAGGTTTGAAAACCTCCAGCTCGTCCTTGCCATGATCCATTACAAAATCATAGGGGGCATTGCCCATCAACTGCATCAGGCGGTTGGCGTTACGGATAATCGTGCACCGCTGGCCCCAGGCGAGGATAG
>CAZKIR010000021.1:0-1939 GCA_964552835.1 uncultured Bacteroidales bacterium | reverse complement strand
AAAACCGGCAATCTCGATATCCCTTGCATCAGAAAATTTCCTTGGCACCTGCACCGGATCAGTTAGGATAAACCCCGGTTGGTTGTATTGCCGGTATTTTTCTTCCAAAAAACTTTTTAATTCTACTTTCTGCACCTTCAGCCCCCCTGTTTATTATATTCTTCGCGAAGATATAAAAACCGGGGAATGGTTTATAATAATCCCACATGGTAATGGACAATTTTTTTCGCTGTCGAAAAAAAACCAGATAGGCCCAAAGGATAAAAATCCAACAGCCTCTCGGGCCGGGCCATTTTAGGGCATTCTTTAAATTTTGGGTAATCGATTGCTGTAGCGATTACGATAGCGACGGGAAGGGGGATGAGATGGGGATGGTAAAGCGGAAACGGGTACCCTCGTTTACCCGGCTTTCGGCCCATATTTTCCCACCGTTTAGCTCAACAAATTCTTTGCACAAGACAAGGCCCAAGCCCGACCCTTTCTCGTGCGATATGCCCAGTGTGGTGAACTGGGCATCTTCCCGGAACAGTTTTTTCATGTTACCCGGTGCAATGCCAATGCCAGAATCAGCCACGGTAACAATGAAATGGTTTTCCCCGCCTGTTTGGCAAGATATCTCGATTGTTCCTTTTTCTGGGGTATATTTTATCGCGTTTGACAATAAGTTCCTGCATACCGTGTCCATCATTTGTTTATCAACCCTCACATAACAATCCTGTACCTGGCAAATGATCAGAATGTTGCGGTATTGAGCCACAGAAGCTACCAAAGCCACGTTTTCCTCTATAATTTCACGCAGGTTCCAGGCACCAGGCTCGAATTTTAGCCGTTCCAACCGATTTTTAGACCATTGTAACAAGTTGTCTATCAAATGAAAAGAATTTTTTGCCGATTCATCTATGCTATGAATGGCTTTCTGTAGTTTCCCCCTGTCCATATTTTCAAAATCCCTTGACATCACGTCAGCCAAGTTTCGAAACCACCAAAGGGGGTTCCGCAGCTCGTGGGCGATGATAGAAAAAAACTTGTCTTTTTCCTGATTGGCCTTATTAAGCTTTTTATTCAACTGGGCCAGTTTTTTGTTTTGGGTGGTAATTTGCTTGTTTAGGCTGGAAAGCAGACGATTTAATTTCTTATTGGAAGAAAATTGAATGTATACAAGGATCACGAAAAACAAGAGCAACAGGGAAATAATGCCCGTGAGAAGGATAATTTTGTTCTTTTGGCTTAATTGCCGGTTTTTAAGTTCGTTTTCCCGCTTGAGCATAGCATTTTCCTTCTCTTTTCTTTCAGTATCGAAACGCACTTTTAATTCGGCAACCAGTTTGCTTTTTTCCTCATTTAATATATTATCGTCTGCTTCCTTGTACTTCTCGAAATAGTATAAAGCCTGATTACTGTTAGCTTGCATTTTTTCGATTTGGTAAAGGCCCATGTACCCATCTTTCATCACTTCCAGTACCCCATCTTCTTTTGCCAAATCAAGGCTTTCCGAGTAATACGTTTCGGCCAGTTCCAGTGCCCCGGATTGGTGATATAATTTGGCCAAATCCCTTTTTGCTTTCATCATGCCCTTGTCATATCCCATACTGATAGAAACAGAAAGGGATTCTTTAAAATCTTTCTCCGCTTTCTCAAATTGCCCCTGGTGGGCATATACCAGGCCCATGCCACGTAAGCTTTTTACCATTCCTTTTTTGTACCCTACTTGTTTGCAATTTTGGAATGCCTTCGTGTAGTTATCAAGGGCTTCCTGATAACGTCCCTGGTCTAGGTAAATCTTGGCGATATTCTTCTGGGATTTGCCAATGCCTTCAAGGTATTGAAATTGTTCCCTACATTGCAAGGCCCGGTAATGATAGGTCAGTCCCTCTTTGTATTTCTCGAGCTTATGGTAGAGGCTGCCCAAGTGATTGCAGGTAGAGCCTAACAGCAAGGA
>CAZKIR010000020.1:17992-18702 GCA_964552835.1 uncultured Bacteroidales bacterium | reverse complement strand
AGAAGCCAATAGTTTCCCGTCAAGGCCATAAAGGTTGATATCCGTGTAAAATATATTGGATAAACGCCGTAATTGATAGGTAAGGTATGATTCCCATTCCGGGCCTAGGGAACCCTCGGCACCGATGTTCTCTTCCAACTGTACCAAGAGGGTCTGGAGCTTCTCGTTCACGCTCTTGTAATGTTTTTCCTCGTATTGTTTGATATAAAAATAAATGGTGCCTCCACCCGTGAACAAAAGGGCAAGTAACAAAATCACGATCATCGAGAACTTGATACGATTTTTAAAATCACCCTGGAATGATTCCATCACCCAGGGAAACCGGGTTAACAGGGCTACCATGTTTAACAACACGTACAAAAACACGAAAATATAGGTTAATGAAGTGATTAAATCAAAAATGCCTGAAACGGGATAACTTATCACGATCTTGTTAAACCCTGCGGCATGGTACACCAGGTGGTGGTATTTCTTCATTTTCATGTACACGAATTCTTCCCCATCATTCACCCGGGCCGGGAACTGCAAGGGGTAGTCAAATTGCCCCGATTGTGTTATTAATTGATTGTCATGATATTTGGCATAAGAGTAATCTTTCAGGCAGGAAGGTTTTTCCTGTTGGTTTTCCAGTAAAAGTTCCGGGTAACCCAATTGTTCGTTAACCAGCTTGGTATCAAGTGACAGGAACAACTTTATTTCCTCGTCATCCA
>CAZKIR010000020.1:2464-17982 GCA_964552835.1 uncultured Bacteroidales bacterium | reverse complement strand
CCAGGGGGAAATTTAACTCAATTACCCCGAGGTAACTGATGCGGTTGTTCAGGTTATCCAAAAAGTAAAAAGAAGAATTAGGCACGGCAATGCCCATTTTCCCGATCATCTTGTTAAAAAAATCATAACAGGGCACCATTTCTTCGGTATCCTCCAAAAACAAATCATGGTAAGGCCGGCAAATGGTTAATTGAAATTCATATTTCCGGAAATAATCATCAAAATATTTCTTGGATATATATTCCTCTAGTATCCTGTCGTCTTCAAAAAACCGCGAAACAAATTTCCATATTTGCTCGTCGGCTTTAATCTTTTCCCCGATGTCTTCAAACAACAATTCCGCGATATGGTCGCGTTCGTTAGCCAGGTTCACGGCCATTACGCGGGTTTCTCGCTGGATTTTTGCCCGGGTATGTTCCTCCACGGTGAAAAAAATATGCAAGGCCACGAAAAACAATATATACACGTAGGTAGAATATTGGTAGGTTTTTTTCTTACGATGGACATTAAAAATAAAGATCAAAGCCACGAAATATAGCAAGGGGTCGTACCAGGCAATAGGAAAGCCCGCGATGGCCACCATGACAAACACGATCAATGAAGGCAGAAAGTAAAACCAACGCGTTTGCTTATTTTTTTCAAAATGGCAGAGATGGAAGGTTATACAATCTGCCAGAAAAAGGAAAGAAACCCATGCCAGTGAAAAAATTAAATAACTTACCAGGGTAAACCCATTTACTTTTAAAATATTGTACAATTGAAGCGATACAGTACTATCTGATATCAATACTTGCATGATAAACACGCAACAGGTGAAATACAGGGGGGGCAAAAACGCGATTAAAAAGCGGTAAACAGGGCCTGAAAATTGCCCGTCGCGTTCACGCTTCAACCTAAACTCATTGTAAATTAATAATATAAAATAAAAAATAAATACCACGTGAAAAAGTAAATCGCCCAGCGAAGGCAACCATGATGAAGACGCGTAAATTTCCGGGTTAAACAAGGGCAACTCGTGCAAGAATGTAAAGGCACCGGTTTTCATCAGGAAAACCCGTAAACCAAGCAAGCCCATAATTACAATAAAAAAAGCCACTCTTCTTTTCCAATGGCCCGTTGGGAAGCTTTGAACAAAATAATAAGCAAGGAAAAAAAGAAAGACCAGGAAGCCCCAGCTCGAGATAAATGACAAGAGCACGAAAAGCTTGTTTTTTTTCCCGGTATCTTGCCGGGTGATGGAAAAAATTTTATTGCCATTCATGTTTTTGATTGACATGCCAGGATAAATGGCCAGTTCTATACCGAAATTAGGCGGAACAGGAAAATCCTCCTGGAAATGGTTTTTTAGAAATTCGTTCTCGTAGGGGTATTTTTTTTGTAAAAGCAACAGGGCTACAATGGAATAACCTGGCCCGGTCTTTTCTTTTACCATGTACCAGCCATTTTTAAGCTGGATAATAGAGGTATCAGCCAGCGGGCGGTTTTTTATCCCAGGGGCAGGAATCAAGTTGGTGCTCCAGTATTGCAAGGAATCGTTCAGGTACACGAATAAACCTATCCCCTCTTGGTCGTATAGGTCGGCGGGTATTGGCAGGGCCATTTTCTCGTGCAAACTGGTAGTCCCTTTATCCAGGATACTGGCCATTTGCCTGAGATATCCCTCGGCCTTGGCCTCCTTTTCCCATACAATTTCTTGCACGAGCTGGTAAGAAGGTTTTCTAGCAAGAGACTTCTCGTAAGCCTTTTGAAAAAGAAATATCCCGGCAAAAAATACCATGGCCGCGAAAAAAGAAAACAGTATCCTTGTTGTCTTTTGCATATTGAAAAATTATTAATCATGATGATAGGGTTCGCCGCGCAAGATGGTAAGCCCCCTGTATAATTGTTCTAAAAAAACCAAGCGCACCAACTGGTGCGAGAAAGTCATCCTGGACAAGCTTAGCTTTGCCCCTGCCCTTTCCTTGAGATTCTCTCCCGCACCGTATGCCCCGGCAATTATAAATACCAGGCGTTTGGCAGTTCCGCCCAACTCGCGCGACAATAACTGGCTAAAGGGGCGCGAGCCCATCTCTTTGCCTTTTTCATCCAATAAAATTATCCTGTCGGATGGGCGAAGCCTATTTAATAATTCTTCTTCTTCCCGCTTTTTTAATTCCATGGGTGTATACTTTCCGGCTTTCTTGGTACCAGGGATTACTTCCATGCTAAAAGGTATATACCGTTTTATCCGTTTAAGGTAATTGGCTATCCCTTCTTGAATAAAATCATCGTCTGTTTTGCCTATCACTATCAATATAGCTTTCATAATAATATAGTCACTTACCAATCAAAAATACTATTTTTTATGAATAATGCAGTGCCTCCCTATATACCCATGAGATAAGTCGCGGGGGCTGTTCTCTTGTCATCCTTTTTACCCCAATCTATCCAGGGCTTCCAACCGGCCATGGCCCCGTGCCGACAAATGTAAAAAAAATACTGGCACAAACTTTGTTTCCCCATAGGCAGCGAACCAACTGCCCGGTCAAAAGGCAACATGCTGAAATCCGATTTACAATGGCTTTCACTATAGATAAGTTTGAATAATCCGGGTTAAATTTTATTTTTGTATCACGTTAAAAGAACACGCATGCACAAGCAACGATTTATCCAGTGGATATTTTTCTTCTTATTGGCCACCACCACGAGCTTTGGAAGCGCCTATGACAATATACCCCAAGGGGTAATCAATGCATTTCAAACCGGGAATGCAGAAGAAATCTCAGCACATTTTAACACACGGCTAGAAATGATCCTGCTGGATAAGGAAAATGTTTACAGCAAATCCCAAGCCAAAATTATCCTAGCAGAATTTTTAAAAACCCATCCCCCGCGTCAATTCACCTTATTGCACAAAGGGGGCAAGCATGAAAGCCGGTATGCTATTGGCACCTTCCAATGCCAAGGCCGAAAATACCGTGTTACCATCTATTTTAAAAACATGAACAAAAAACCCCTTATTTATCAATTACGGATAGAATATGATAATAACGAATAAAAGCTATCTTGACAAGTTCATTGAAAATTCCTTGCGGGAAGACGTGGGCGATGGCGATCATTCTTCAAAGGCCTGTATCCCAGAAGAAGCCATTGGCAAGGCGCAACTACTTATAAAATCGGAAGGTATAATAGCCGGCATGGAAGTGGCCCGTCATATTTTTAACCAGGTAGATACAGGTTTAAAATTCAACCCGTATTTGCAGGATGGGGATAAAATACAAGAAGGGGACGTGGCTTTTATCGTAGAAGGGAAAGTTCACTCCATCTTGCAAACCGAACGCCTGGTGCTGAACGTGATGCAAAGGATGAGCGCCATCGCGACAAGGGCCCACGAGTACGTGAAACAATTAAAAGGCTTGAAAACCCGTGTACTTGACACCCGAAAAACCACGCCAGGGATGCGGATGCTTGAAAAAGCCGCGGTAAAAATAGGGGGAGGCAAAAACCACCGCATGGGCCTGTTCGATATGATCATGCTAAAAGACAACCATATTGATTACGCGGGCGGGATCGGGAAAGCCATTGACGCGACCAACAAGTACCTGGAAAGCACAAAAAAAGACTTGCAAATCGAAATTGAAGCCCGTGACCTGGATGAGGTAAAACGGATAATCAAGCACGGCGGGGTCGATATCGTGCTGCTTGACAATTTCTCGATCGGGGATACCCGAAAAGCCGTGGAGCTCATAAACGGGAAATATAAAACCGAATCCTCCGGTGGGATTACCTTGGACACCTTGCGGCAATATGCCGACTGTGGTGTGGATTATATCAGCATTGGTGCCCTTACCCACCAGATAAACAGCCTGGACATGAGCCTGAAAGCCATTAAATAACACCAAGCAGTATCAATGAAAAAAATCTCGGACATCCGAACAGAATACAAGGCTAATGAACTCTCCAAAAGCATGGTACTAGATGATCCCGTGGAACAATTTAAAAGATGGCTGAAAGAGGCCTTCGATAGCGAGGAGCCCGATCCCACGGCCATGGCCCTGGCCACCACTGGCATAGACGGCCAACCCTCGTGCCGGATAGTACTGCTGAAAGAAATAACCGAAAAAGGTTTTAGTTTTTATACACATGTAGACAGCCGCAAGGGCAAGGATTTGAAAAAAATGCCCCACGCCGCCCTTACCTTTTATTGGCCTGCCATTGAACGCCAAGTACGGATTGAGGGGCCAATTGAAAAAATTACCGGCAAAACCGTGGAAGATTATTTTCAAACCCGTCCGCTAGAGAGCCAAATAGGGGCGTGGGCCTCCAGGCAAAGCCAGGAAATACCTGATCGCCGACACTTGGAAGAAAGAGTAAGACACGTGAAAACACGATTCGCGGGGCAAAAAGTACCTTGCCCGCCATTCTGGGGAGGCTATTTGGTAATCCCTCTCCGGATGGAATTTTGGCAAGGCCGTCCGGCCCGGCTGCACGACCGCCTGGAATACTTGAGGGAAGAAACGGGATGGACGATAAGGAGGCTTGCCCCCTGATCCATTACATCATTGAATCATTTTTGGGATCATTTTTTCCTGTTCAAGAACAAATCTAACCTGGGGGTTTGCCAGGTATATGGCTTGGCCAGGATATCCAGTTTACCGTCCCCATCAAGATCGATAATTCTTGACTCGTGGTGCCCAAACCCCTCGTTCAATAACTCGAGGGTAAAACTGCCCTTGCCATTACCATAAAACATCCAGCATTTGGCTTTCTCCCCAATATTATCGCTAAACCGGGCCTCGGCGCAAAAAATATCAAGATGGCCATCTTTATTAAAATCCACTATTTGAAGGCTATGCCCGTTATACACTTCTTCAAGCAAGATAGTACTTTCCCATACATTATCCTTATAAGTATACATCACGAGTGGCCCCAGGCCATAACCACTTACCATTACCACTTCAGGCCGCCCGCCAGCCACGAGTTGCCCGGAGGCGCACCGGGAATATACATAGGCATGATCGATCACGTTGTGCATGAAAAAACTTTGCCCCCCATACTTGAACCAATGCCCTCCCCCGATAATATCCTCTATCCCGTCAAGATCCATGTCGGCCTTGGCCAATCCAGCATGTTCATTTATCATTTTCCAAGATGGGGTTTGTGCCCGTTGTTCCATCTGGCCATCAGAGTAATAAGCGAAAATAACTTGCAAATCCCATGAACGGGCTGTCTTGATGTTAACCGGAATTTCGGCATAATAAAGCACGCCGTTGCCCTGGTTCCAGAAAACAAGCTCTTGCTGCCCGTCACCATCAAAATCGCCGAATATCATATCATTGTGCCTTCGGGCACCTTCTGGTTTCACGCTTCGCCGTTTCCATGGTTGGTTAGGATCCAGGTTAGGAAAAGGGTTTTCCCACCAGTACACGTGTGTACCACCTTCTTCACCGAATACCACATCTAAATCCCCGTCCCCATCAATGTCTGCCTTAGCCCCACCAGTGCCCAGTGGCAACTGGTCATTGCACACCACGTGCCGGATCCAACAATCGTCTTTCAGCAAGTAATACACAAGGGAAGGGGCTGTTGTGCTTTCCGCGATCATGAACTCATCAAGCCCATCGCCGTTTACATCAACAACCAGGCTAGCTACCTGTTGGGTACCGCTATTAGGAATACTAATCCGGTTGCCCTCGGTAGACAAATGAAGCCATCGGTCTTCATCAAAAGTTTGTCCCCAAACCCCTGAAAAAGCCAAGAGAAATAAAAAGAAATAACTAATACTTTTAGCTATCATAAGCTTTCCATACATTCTGTATTATCCGGCTGCTCCCGTTCCCATGAGAATTGTTTTCAAGAAAAAAGAAAAACATGGCCAGCATGGCAACAAAACAAAGATAAAAATTTCTTTGAATTTAAAAATAAAAATACCGGATTGATACAATCTTGTAGGTTCATATGTATTAATGATAATACTTTAAATCAGCTGTTTTTTTTATTGACACTATCTGCCAACCGCGGAGCCGGGATATATTTTCACTTGAACTTCACGGCTTCCGCTTGCTTGATATATAAATCCATTTGGTCAGCATGGGTTATTTTCTGCCCGTTTAACCGGAAATTATCGAAAATAACTTTTTTCACCTTGTGGCTATCACTATAGCCGCCAATCAAGGAAATCGAATAACCCGGGTT
This sequence comes from uncultured Bacteroidales bacterium, assembly GCA_964552835.1. Taxonomy (GTDB): domain Bacteria; phylum Bacteroidota; class Bacteroidia; order Bacteroidales; family CAYFUP01; genus CAZKIR01. The sequence goes on along the minus strand of CAZKIR010000020.1, from coordinate 11,808 downwards.
ATACGTTGAAACTTCTACCTGGATATCCTTTAACAAAACATTTTCAACATGGCCCCGGTCCTCCGAATCGGACCATCGGCTTTTAATGACCCGGATGTCCACCAGCTTGTTGTAAAAATGATCCACCCGGATATCCTCGTAAACCACGTTGCTCACGGTGGCATCATCGCTATTATGGATACCAAACACACCGCCCTGCCCGTGCACGCCCAACACGTCGCAATTATTAAATGAAATGTTGGTGATGGGGTTTTGGAGCAACTCGTGGCCTATCTCGAAGGCCTGCCCGCCCATGTTTGACTGCACCGAACAACCGGTTACCAGGATATTTTTCACGCCGCCCCCGGTATTATGTACGGGCACGGCATATTGTTCGCGTTGAAACGCTTTTACCACGATGCAATCGTCGCCATTGCGAAGAATAGAATTGGAGATGTTAACGTTTCGCGAACTCACGATATCAATGCCATCCGAGCCATGGCCCGTGGTAATTTGCTTGATATTGTCAATATTAACGTTTTGGGTATAATAAAGCATCATGGTCCAGGCCTGGGGCTCTATCATGGTAATACCTTGTATGGTCACTTCGTTACAATCTTGGGTCAAGATCGTCTTGGGGTGCCCTTTCTTGTACTTGTAATAGCTTCCATCCATCACGCCCAAGCCGGCAATGGTAATATTTTTCACGGAGGTGGCCTGTATGTTTCCTCGCACCACGGCACCGCCCTCGATATAAATGGTCTCGTTATCGCCCGGCTCGATTTGTCCTATTTCATATACCTGGCCTGCTTTAAAAAAATGCACGTCCGCCCCCCCCGGGTTTGGTTTACTCGTTGCTGCCAGGTTGGAATATATAAATAATTGCTCATGACCCAGTGCACTGGCGTGGTTAATATCTACCAATACCTTCGATCCACTTGGAAGGGTAAACCGCGAGGTGTTTTCATTTACATCAGGTTTAATGCCATATTTCAGGGGCAACACGGTAACGGCATTTATTTTCTCGTTTAGTTTTACTTCTATCTCGGTGGCCCTGTTGTTTTCAAATGATACAAAAGAACCGGCACTGGTATAATACACGAAGGCATCCCGGTCGTTCAAGGATACTTTATAGGTATTCGATCGCGGGCAAATGGTCGCGAAATCATGGTACACGATCCCGTTCCCTAGCGGGTTCGAATAAGTCAATGGGGTAATTAAAGATAAGATAAGCAACAACAACGCGATATGTATATTTCTATCTTTATTCATCTATATAAATGTTTTAGTATTTTATCCTTTTTTTACAAGTTCATTAACTTGGATTATATAAATTTATCCCCGTTTTTCCCTCTTCTTAAACTCCTTGGCCAGGTATGCCAAAAGGTTGCTAAAAGTAGACATGGCCTCGCTGGTTTCGCGGGTAATATCTTTCTTTTTCAATCGCATTAGAAGCAAGGCATACAAGGCATTCAGGCAAACCTGGATATCATGGGCCTTGTCTTCCCTGGTTTTTTTCCGAAACTCCACGATATTGGGCAAGGCATGTTGGAACAACGCGTGGTACTTGGCTTCCAGGGATGATTTAAGCAATTCCTTATGCAAGGCATACAATTGTTCCACGAGTTCCATGAGCCTTTGCAAGTGCCCTGATTTATCTAATTCCCGTGCTTTCATCTCGTGGACAATGCCCAGGTACCATTTTTCAATTTCCCTTTTAATCTCCTCGGGTTGCTTGTATTGATCGATAACCTGGGCTTTTACCTTCGCGATATCAAGCTGGCAGGCCCTGATAATGTCTTCAACCTGGTACATGTACAAGATGTACTCAACAATATTGTTTTTTCTTTTTTCCCTGGCAATAAGCATGCTATTAAAATTTTAGCCCGTCGCGGCGGATTTTATCCATTTGCCTTCTTTCTCTCTTGGTGGGCCTTCCGGTGCCCCGGTCGCGGACGAAAAAACCAGAGGTATCTTTTAATTTCAATTTTTCCTTTTCTTCTTCAGGTGTAAGGTCTTCCAGGTAGTCGTCCACGAGCTTGGCCCCGACCCTTTTCGACAACAATTTTTTTACCTTGTAGGTGAAGACCGCCGGGTTCTTTTTCACTTGTAATACTTCTTCTTCCTTGATGTTCCGGGAAGGTTTCACGGCTTGGTCATCAATAAACACTTTTCCATTCCGGCAAGCTTCTGTTGCCTGGCTCCGGGTTTTATACACCCGCACCGACCATAACCACTTGTCTACCCGCACTTCACTGTTTTCAACCATGCTTAAACATTTTTACAAAAATAATGAAATCCAGCGAGGCAAAAAAATAGTGGCCAGGGGCCTATGTTTAATAGTGTTAAATGCCGGGTATCCCCCAAGTCCGCTTAACCAAATGGATGAATGTAAAACAAAAAAAAGGGCATCATTTAAAGCACCATTCAATATTAAACAATAACCCGGTTTGGCCATGGCAAATATGAAGGGGCGCTAAACATTAACCTTCTATATCCATCACTTGTTATACTGGTTCATAGTACGGTCGATGCCGATGGTGACCATACTTTTTATCATATCAATGGATTGTTCAATAAGGCTTGGTAAAGTTTCTAGTTCATCCCGCGACCATTCGCCAAGAACGTGGTCAACTTGTTGGCCGGGATAAAACCCGTTGCCAATGCCAAAGCGTAGGCGGGGGTATTGCTGGGTTCCCAGCACATCGTTGATATTAAGGAGCCCGTTATGCCCACCGGGGCCGCCCTTTTTACGCATGCGCAGGGTGCCAAAAGGCAGGGCAATATCATCGACCAACACGAGCATCCGTTCCGTGGGCACCTTGAGCTTTTTCAACCAGTAGTTCACGGCACGGCCACTTAAATTAACATATGTATTGGGCTTCAGGACATATAACTGGCGGGCCTTGTATTTGTACTCGCCAATAAAACCATATCGCTTGTCTTGAAAAGAAAAATTGGATTCCCTGGCCAGGGAATCCAATATCTGGAACCCGATATTATGCCGGGTATTTTCATATTTTATGCCGATATTTCCTAAACCGACGATTAAATATTTCAAAATAAGTTATGTTAGAGCTATTCAGCGGCTTCTTCCTTATTTTCTTCCGAGGTAGCCTCAGCCCCTTCAGCTTCTACAGCTTCGAGTTCTTCTTCGGTAAGGCCTTCAGCATCCGCACGGGAAATACGTGTAAGTTTCACGGAACAAACAACATCATTGGGCTGATCCAGTAACTCGACATTATCAAAACTCAAGTCGCGCACTTTGGTAACTTTTCCCAGTTCCAGCCCGCTTATGTCAATGGTAAGTTTGTCTGGCAAGTCATCGGCCATTCCTTTTACCTTCAAACTCCGGCGGAGTAAATGAAGTTTACCCCCTTGTTTAACACCTTCCGAGTCCCCCTCGAGGTTCACGGGTATTTTTATCACTACAGGCTTACCTTCCGCCACTTCTAAGAAATCAATATGCAATACTTTATCCGTAACCGGGTGAAATTGAAGTTCCTTGATAAGGGCATGGTAAGTTTTTCCATCAACATTCAGTTTAATAATATAAACATTGGGGGTATAAACAATTTTTTTCACGTCAATTTCATGACTATAAAACAATACATTTTCATCCCCACCATATAAAACGCAAGGTATATTTCCTTCCGAACGCAGAACTTTCAGATCTTTTTTTCCCTCCGCCGTTCTTTTATGTGCCTTAAGCTCAATAGATTTCATTTTATTTTTTTTTGAAGATTCGAGATGCAAATATATAATAATTAACCTGAATAATGCACGAAAAATGAAAAATTAAAAAATAAAAGTTGGACTGATCGATTGGTTATTATATACTTTTCCAATCACATCAGCAAAAATACTGGCCACCGAGAGCACTTCCACCTTTCGGGAATCCCTTTTCAGCGGGATAGTATCGGCCACCACGACTTTTTGCAGGGCAGAGTTTTCGATACGGTCCATCGCCGGGCCCGACAACACGGCATGGGTAGCCATCGCGATCACGCTTTTCGCGCCATTCTCCATCATCACGTCGGCTGCTTTGGTAATAGTACCGGCGGTATCGATCATATCGTCCACGATCACAACATTTTTCCCTTCCACTTCCCCGATAATCCGCATATCATCAATCACGTTGGGTTTTTTCCGAATCTTGTAACATACGGCCATTCCCGTGCCCAAGTAACTGGAATAGGCATTGGCACGCTTGGCAGCACCCATGTCAGGGGCAGCAATAATGATATCTTCCAGGCCCATTTTTTTAATATAAGGGATAAAAATAGGGGATATGTATAAATGATCAACCGGAACATTAAAGAACCCCTGTATCTGATCAGCATGTAAATCCATGGTCATCACCCTGGATACCCCGGCCGCTTGCAACAGGTCAACAACAAGCTTCGCGCCAATCGTAACCCTGGGCTTATGCTTGCGATCTTGCCTGGCATACCCGAAATAAGGCATTACAGCGCAAATCTTATAGGCAGAGGCCCGCTTCGCGGCATCGATCAAGGCCAATAATTCAAAAAGATTTTCCGTGGGCGGAAAGGTTGATTGAATAATAAAAACCGTACAACCGCGCACGGATTCCTCGAAAGAGGGTTGGAATTCGCCGTCGCTATAATGAAACACGTCGGTTTTACCGAGTTCCACACCAAATTTTTCAACAATTTTACGGGCCAATGGCTCACTTTGTGTTCCTGAAAAAATTTTAACAGGAGAAGAATTACTCGACATATCAGGATTGTTTTATGGATTTTGTGGTATGCAAAGATAATAAAATTATATTCTGTTTTCTGGATTGGGCCACCCGTGTACTAACTAAATATTGTCTTGAGGTACTAGCTGAAATTACCTTATCCCAACATTTGATTGGTCTGTTCAATAAAAGACAAAATCTCGTCCCGGCCCTGTTGTTTAAGGGTAGATGTTTTAAATATCCCAGGGAGGGCTTCCCAGTCCTTTTTCATTATTTTTTGATAATTCCAGATATTTTTTTCCAGTTTATTGCTTGACAATTTATCTGTTTTCGTGAACACCATCACGAAAGGCACTTGCTTTTCGCCAAGTTGCCTCATGAAGGCCAGGTCATTTTTCATTGGTTCATGCCGGCAATCAAGCAACACGAAAAGGCAAACCAAGTTGGGCCGTTGAGAAACATAGGAATAAATGATGCCATCAAGCTGGTCCTTCTCTTTTTTCGATAACTTGGCAAAACCATAACCAGGCAAATCCACCAGGTACCAGCTTTCGTTTACAATAAAATGGTTTATCAAGCGGGTTTTTCCAGGTGTTGAAGAAATTTTAGCGATGTCTTTTTTTTGCATCAAGTAATTGATCAAGGACGATTTTCCCACGTTTGATCGCCCCACGAAAGCATATTCCGGAAGGTTATCACCGGGGCATTGGGCCAGGTTCTGGCTACTTTTGACAAAAGCAACATCTTTTAGATGCATCATGAAAATTTTATATTGCCAAAACTATCAAAAAATTATTAAAATACATGGGTTTTACATGAAAACGCCCTTCAAGTTATCCGCCAAAAATTTTGATTAATAAAATATAAGTGTATCTTTGCAAACCAAACAAAATTATTTTAATACATAATTGTTTGATTTTGTTATAATTTTAAATAAAATATTCAAACAAACATTATATTGGCTTAAAATACATTATACATTAGCAAAGTATCTTTAAGCAGTATAAAAACCCAAAAAACGATTAGAAATTATGTTTTTTTATTTAAAACTTAATTTACGCCATTTGTATAACCAACTACATAACTGCTTTTACTTTTTCTTTTTTTGACGGGTTTCACATATCCCATCCCGTTAATCATTTTTTTTCCTTTAACCAATAAAATTTGAATCCTGAAACTGGGATTTGATAGCAACGAAATTTTTTAATAAATGATTGTCACCTATCATAATCCTAAGCCAGATTAGTTATGGAATATTTTTCAATAACAGAAGCCAGAAAAAAGAAAACAAGAATACAATATAAACCATTCAAGCCAAATGCTTTAGGGATAAAGATGTTTATTGGCTACCCGGTGCAGGAATTAGCAAGATATATTGATTGGACCCCTTTCCTTAACGGGTGGGGGCTAAAAGGGATATATCCTGACATATTTCAAAAAGAAAAAGTTGGCAACGAGGCCAGGAGGGTTTACCGTGAAGGACAGGAAACCCTGGAAAAGGTAATTAGCAAAAACCTAATAAAGCCCAAGGGCATTATCGGTTTATATCCTGCAAATTCCCTGGGGGACGACATTATCGTGTACGATCCGGAAGAGGATAACCAACCCGTTAAAAGATTCCCGATGCTGCGGCAACAAATGCACCGGGGAAAAGAAGAATCCTTGTCATTAAGCGATTTTATTGCTCCTGTCGAAAGCGGCATGAAAGATTACATCGGTTTATTTACCGTGACAGCCGGCCCAGAGGTAGAAGCCTATTCAGAAAAGCTAAAAAAGGAAAATGATGTTTACAACAGCCTCATGTTCCGTTTTATTGCCGACCGGGTCACGGAAGCTTTCGCGGAACGTTTGCACCAGCGGGTACGTAAGGAATTCTGGGGATACCAACCGGATGAAAACCATACCAACGCGGAATTAATCCGGGAAGAATACATGGGCACCAGGCCAGCACCAGGCTACCCGGCATGCCCGGATCATTCCTTAAAAAAATTAATTTTTGACACCATGCAGGTGGAAGAAAAAATTGGCGTATCACTTACACCCGATTACGTGATGAAACCAGTGAGTTCGGTTAGTGGATTTTACATATCCCATCCTGACTCCAAGTACTTTCGCCTGGGAAAAATCACGCGCGACCAGGTGGACGATTACGCCAAAAGAAACCGGATGCCCTATAGCAAAGCGGAAAAGCATTTGCATGCCAGCATTTATAGTAAGCCTGGTCAATTTACTGACAGGAGGGACCAGGATAATTAATTAAAAAATAGTTAACTTAAAATAATAATTATGAGCACTGATTTAGGAAAAATTTCAGAAACATTGATCCAGGGAAAGATTGAAGATTTAAAAACATTAACCCAACAAGCCATTGACGACAAGGCGGCCCCTGCCAGCATCTTGAACGAAGGCTTACTGGCCGGGATGGAAATTGTTGGGCAACGGTGGCGTAACGGTGACATGTTCATGCCAGAAGTACTGCGTTGCGCGAAAGCCATGAGCCATGCCATGGAAATCCTGAGACCAGAATTAACAGAACGAGAGATGGGCGGTGCCGGGACTATGGTTATTGGTACCGTGGCCGGCGACTTGCACGATATCGGAAAAGACCTGGCAGCCATGATGTTTGAAGGTGCCGGTTACAAGGTTATAAACCTGGGCATTGACCAGCCAAACGAGACATTTATAGAAGCGGTAAAAGAACACAAACCCAAAGTATTGGGCCTTTCTGCATTGCTTACCACCACCATGCCGCGTATGGGTGAAATCATAAATTCATTAAAAGAAGCCGGTATTCGCGACCAGGTTTCAGTTATTATTGGCGGTGCGCCGGTTACCGAAGAATTTGCACAAGAAATTGGAGCCGACTTGTACGCGCCGAACGCGGGCAGCGCGGTTGACATTGTAAAAGAATATTTTGACAATAAAAAGAATTAAAATATCATGAAGATGAACCAAAGCATTCAGAGAACACCCAAATTCAGGGTACTCTCTGATGACCAAATAGAACGGATTTTTTACGCGGCATTGGACGTGCTTGAACGCACGGGTGGGAACGTGTACCATGATGAAGCCCTGGAATTGTTTAAAAACAGCAATGCCGTGGTACGGGGGAGCAACGTGAGAATCCCGACAACCATGGTAGAAGAGGCGCTAAATTTTTATCCCCGCAAGATTACATTAAAAGGAAGAAACGGGAAACGCTCGGTACACCTGCAAAAAGACACGGTTACTTTTGGCACGGGCTCGGACCTGCCTTTTACTTACGACCGGAAGACAGGGGAAAGAAGAAGGACAACTTACCAGGACGTGATGAACGCCGGGAAACTGGTAGACGCCCTGCCAAACTACGACTTTTTCATGTCGCACGGGATCGTGAGCGATGCCCCAAACACACAAACCTACGATCGGCACCAGTTCATGGCCATGTTAGAGCAATGCACCAAGCCCATGGTACTTACCAGCGTGAACGGGGAAGGATTAGAAGACCTTTGGAAAATGGGCTGCGTGATCCAGGGCGGTGAAGAAGAATTCAGGTTAAACCCCTTGTTCGTGGCATACATCGAGCCCATTTCACCACTAAAAAACGACAAGACAGCGGTTGAAAAACTGCTTTTCGCCGCCGAGAAAAAAATACCGGCCATGTATACCCCGTGCCCAAGCTCGGGTGCAACAGCCCCAGCTACTATCGCCGGGATGCTGGTACAATCCCTGGCCGAAACCTTGTTGGCCACGGTACTTTGCCACCTGAAAAATCCAGGCATGCCCCTGATCATGGGCGGGGTAACCACAGTACTTGATATGAAAAAATCAACTTATTCATACGGTGCCCCGGAATTGTCATTGGCCTCTGCTGCCAACACCGATATTGCCAAGTGGCTCAACTTGATCATGTTTTCCACGGGTGGTTGTACAGATGCTAAAATACTTGACGAACAAGCCGCTGCTGAACAAATGATGAACTTGTTCTATTCTTACCTTTCAGGTGCAAACCTTATACACGACGTAGGGTATATCGATCATGGCACCAATGCCTCACTGGAAAGCCTTGTATTGAACGAGGAAATGATGGGCATGGTAAGGCAATTCGGGAAAGGTATTAATACCGACGATGAACATCTCGCGCTCGACTTGATCGAGAAACAAGGGCCCGCGGGCGAATACGTGACCACCGACCACACCTTTGATTACTGGAAAGAATGGTACATGCCCAGTTTACAGGACAGGACCGATTACGAGACCTGGGAAAAAGCCGGGTCGAAAACCATGGACCAGCGGGTAAAAGAAAGAACAAACGAACTGCTGGAACAATACGAGGCCAAACCTATAGAAGAAGGCATGCGGAAAGAGCTTCAATCAATCATTGACGCCGCTGACAAGAGACATTCTTAATTTTTAAAGCAAAAAAGAATATTCATGAGCACGAGAACAAATTATACAGTAAACGAATCACCCTATTTTTCATTGCTGTCAGACGATCAGAAAGAACGTATCGTGAACGGCATGTACAGGACCCTGCAATACACGGGGGCGAACGTACACCACGAGGGGGCAAGGGAATTGTTCAAAAAGAACGGTTGCAAGGTAGACGGCATTCGCGTGTACTTTCCCCCTGAAGTTATTAGCCAGGCATTATCGACAGTACCGCCGGTAACCGAAGTATTTG
>CAZKIR010000020.1:0-2454 GCA_964552835.1 uncultured Bacteroidales bacterium | reverse complement strand
AGTATTTGCCTGGGACGGCGATCCGGAAAAGAAAATCACGGTAGAAAAAAAACGAAGTTATTTTGGTCCCGGCCCTACCCCACCCTATTTTATCGATACCGAAACCCTGGAACGGCGCAAGTACTTGCGTAAAGACGCATCCATCGTGGCAAGGGTTTGCGATGCCTTGCCCAATATTGGCTACGTGCAAAGCCTGGGCTCTATTGATGACGTGACAAACGGCCTGGCCGACGTGTACGAGTTTGCAGATTTAATACGCAATACCACCACCCCGGTCATGAGCTGGTCTTTTGGCAAAGAAGGCTGCCGTGACATTCACCACATGGCTGTAGCCATGGCAGGAGGAGAAGAAAAATTCAGGCAAAGGCCAAATTACATTTTTTATGGCGAGCCTATTAGCCCCCTGGTAAGTGATTTCCATGCCATTGACAAGTGCATGTATTGCGCCGAACACCGCATACCCCAAGTTTATAGCCCATGTGCTATTGGCGGCGGGACTGTACCGGCCACCCACGCGGGGCAACTCGTGGTAGCACTTTCTGAATCCATGGTAGGGGTTATTGCCTCGCAATTGTTAAACCCCGGCACTTGTATCATAGTAGGCGGGGTACAATCCATTCTCGACATGCGCCACTCCATTTACTCGTATGGTGCCCCCGAACTGGGCTTGCTTAGCGCTGCCATGACCGAAGTGGCACATTACTGCGGACTGCCCATGTATTCCACTTCAGGATGTACAGACACCAAAAAAATGGACATGCAATCGGCTTTTGAAGCTGCCTTTTCGATAAACGCCGCCATGATGAGCGGGGCCAATTTCGTGCATGACAATGGCTATACAGAATCCGGTAAAACCGGAGACCTGTTCCAATGCGTGATGGACGACGAGCTGATAAGCATGGCCCGCGTGGTAGAACGAGGCGTGGAAGTAAACGACGAAACCCTCTCGGTGGATATTATCGAAAACGTGGGGCCAGGTGGCCATTACTTGTACGAGGATCATACCATGAAACATTTTCGTGCACACTGGCAACCCACCTTGATGGACCGCAACAGCTACGAGGATTGGGTAGCACAAGGAAGCAAAACCCTGAAGGACCGGGTAATAGAGAAAACCAAGGACTTGATCGAAAACCACGAGGGGCCTATTTCAAAAGTACCCGCGGTAGCCAACCAGGAGATTGAAAAAATCTTAGAAGGTGCCGAGAAAAGAATCAAAAAAGAAAACAAGTAAGACAATTTTTACTTGTTAGCCCGTAACTTTATTGTTCAAGAACCCTCGAAACCTTGCCTTGCACTATTTGCCGGTAAATTTGGGGTTTCCTTGAACAATCATATTTATTTATAATACAGAAAAAAAAGGATATCCTGATGAACAGGTACGTGATAGGAATTGATACAGGAGGGACTTTTACCGACGGGGTCTTGATGCATTACCGGACCCGGAAGGTTATCAACACGGCCAAAACCCTGACCACGCGGAGTGATTTAAAACTTGGCGTGATCGAGGTATTAAAACAATTGGACGTGAGCAAGGAATATGACATCCGGCTGGTTGGTATATCCAGCACCCTGGCCACCAACTCTATAGCGGAAGAAAAAAACCGCGAGGTTGGACTAATATTGATTGGATATGACAAAGAGCTGGTAGAAGAATATGGCTTGTTAGGCAATTTATCAACCGGGTGTACCGGCTTTTTTGACGGGGGCCACAATGCCCAGGGAATTGAAAAAAGGCCTTTGGACGAGAAGGCCATCCAGGAATGGATCAAGGTAAAAAAAGATGAAGTAGACGCTTTTGCCATCTCGAGCTACTTTAGCCCTTTGAACCCGGAACACGAGGACAGGGCCTTCGAGATCGTGCAGCAAGAATGCAACGTACCGGTTGTGATGGGCCATCAATTAACCACCAAGATTGATTCGATCAAACGCGCTGCCACGGCCTCGATCAATGCCTCACTGGTAGCCGTGATGCAAGATTTTATTGAAGCCGTGCAGTTTTCACTGGACAACATGGGCATCAAGGCACCTTTGATGATCGTGCGGGGCGACGGGACATTAATGCCTTGTTCGGAAGCTATACAAAAACCCGTGGAAACAGTCCTTTCCGGACCGGCGGCCAGTGCTATTGGCGGCCTCTTTTTATCGCACCACAGTAACTCCCTGGTCATTGACGTGGGAAGCACAACCACTGACATGGCCCTGGTACAAAACGGGCGGGTAGTGGTAAGCGAACAAGGGGCACGCGTGGGCAATACCCACACGGCCGTGGAAGCTGGCCGTATACGCACCGTGTCTATAGGCTGTGACAGCCGGATTTGGCTAAACAAGTATAACAAGATCAAGGTAGGGCCTGAAAAGGTAACCCCCCTCTCCCAACTAGCGCAACGCTACAATCACGTGGCCGAGGAAATGCACAAGTTGGATTTTGACTCCTCGGACAGCCATTACCTG